>CAZYDC010000242.1:0-7862 GCA_964646065.1 uncultured Planctomycetaceae bacterium
CATGGGCGAGACGCCCATGCTACGCCGGATGGCCTTTTTCAACGGGCTGCTAGGCGGCATGGATCGCCTCCCGGAGAACTTGTTCGCGAAGTTCCTTCCGGATCCCGTCGGTCATCACCAGGTCCACCTTGCACCCCAGAAGATCTTCCAGGAAATTCATCACTCCGATGAACTCAAAAAGCCCCTTGGGATGCCCCGGGTCGAACTCCACCAGAAGGTCCACGTCGCTTGCGTCCGTCGCTTCATCGCGCGCCACCGAGCCGAAGATCGCCAATGATTTGACGCTCCGGTCCCGCAACGCCTGCCGGTTCTCCGAAAGAATTTTTAGAACGCGCTCTCGCTTCATGGGACGCCTCGGCAAATGGCCTGTGCCTGCCGTGCGAATCGACAAACCGGTTTGCATCGTAGCCACTGTACCGCAAACTTCCGATCGCATCAACGTTTCTTCCACTTGCGGCGGGACCTGCCTTTCCGTATAAATTACCGTTCGCTCAACCATACTAAGGAGTCCTTCATGGCCGTCCGATCGATCGCCGAACGTGCGTTGGAACAGGGACAAGGAATCTTGCGCTTGAAGCCGGCCTGGGTGCCGCGGGTGTTCTGCATTCCCGGCAGGCGAATCAAGCTGCATCCCGACGACTACTACGCACTGGGCGGCAATCGCGGCGGCTTGGACGAGCGGTGGTTCTCCTCCACCACCCCCGCCGACAACGGCCCGCTGACCAGCCCCAACGAGGGGCTCAGCTTCGTCGTCTTCCAGGACGGCGCCAAGACCCAGGAGGTGCTCCTTCGCGACGCCGTCGCCGAGCTCAAGGACGAAATCCTCGGCACGCGCATCTGGAAGCAGCACAAGCGCTGGCCCATGTACTCCAAGTTCTTCGACAACCTTGGGCCGCTGCCGCATCACATTCACCACAACGACAAGTTCGCCGCCAAGACCGGCCAGCTCGGCAAGCCCGAGGCCTACTTCTTTCCCACGCAGCTCAACAATCACGGCGGCATGTTCCCGTACACGTTCTTCGG
This sequence comes from uncultured Planctomycetaceae bacterium, assembly GCA_964646065.1. GTDB lineage: Bacteria > Planctomycetota > Phycisphaerae > SM23-33 > SM23-33 > CAZYDC01. The sequence goes on from CAZYDC010000242.1 coordinate 1,024, forward strand.
CCTCACCCCGGGCACGACCAAAGAGCAGGTCAGGCAGGCCCTGGTGAATTTCACCAAGGGCGACAACAATCTGACCAACCTCTCCAGCGCCTACCGGCTCCAGCCGGGCACCGGATGGGATGTGCCCCCCGGCGTGCTGCACGCTCCGGGCAGCCTCTGCACCTACGAACCGCAGAAGGCCAGCGACGTCTTCGCCATGTACCAGTCGCTGGTCGGCAACGCCGTGATCCCCGAGGAGCTGCTCTGGAAGAACACGCCCAAGAACAAGCTGGGCGACTTCGACTACCTCGTCGAGGTCCTGGACTGGGAACTCAACCTGGACCCGAACTTCGCCCGCAACCGTTTCATGGCCCCCAAGCCGGTCCGCCCCGTCAAGCAGATGCAGGAGCAAGGCTACGTCGAAAACTGGATCTGCTACCGCTCCGACGACTTCAGCGCCAAGGAGCTGACCGTGCTGCCGGGCAAGACCGTCACGATCACCGACCAGGGAGCGTACGGCCTGATCGTGGTCCAGGGCCACGGCAGGATGGGCGTCTGGGACATCGAGACGCCGGCCTTGATCCGGTTCGGGCAACTGACCCACGACGAGTTCTTCGTGACCGAGCAGGCCGCCAAGCGCGGCGTCGCGATCACCAATCCGTCGAGCACCGACCCGATCGTCATGCTCAAGCACTTCGGCCCGGAGAACCCAGAACTGAAGGTGTAGCCTTGACATAGGCCGCTCCCGCCGCCCAAGGCGAGCCAATGTTTTTCCTTGGGCATACTTGAGGTTCGACGGTGGAAGATCGTCCCAGACGGGCAATCCAGCCACCTTCGTAACCTATTGGAACCCGCAGGTGGCTCACTGGAACGGGCTGGCGGCTCACTAGAACGCGCCAGGAAGCCACTGGAACCTGCTGGGAAGCCATTGGAACCCGGTTTTCAATTGATAAGTGCTTTATGTGAAGCATGTTATAGATTTTGAACCCCCATCATCGCGATTTTTCGCGTGTTTCGTCAGTGTTTCCGCATGTGGAGCATGGCTCCTCGCGCGATCCTGTCCGAGTCTCTTGCCGTTTGATCGACAATCGTCCCATACAGGCCTCGAAGACTCCGAAATTGTCGATTGTCAACTCGACAGTCCCGGCACAACCATATTCAGATGTCAACGCCCTTCGACTCGCTCGACCTTTCGACAACCTCGATCTGAGCAAATCTCGGGGCCAAACCATCGCGAGCCTCTCATAAGACCCGCCAGCCCGTTCGTACAACACAACCGCATATAGTATAACGCATAACATTTGTCTTTCATGCAACATTCTAACACCCAAAAGTCGATACAGCTTATAAATCTATGATTAACAGTGCATAAACGTCCAAGAATAATTTTTCGTCTTTTTCCGGATCAACTCTCGGCCGGGGTCTTTCGAGTAAGCTCCGGTTAAAACCCACGGGCGACGGGGTGGATGAAAGAAACTCAGAATACCAGTGGAACTCGCGCAGGAAATGTATAGAATCGGCTTCGTCTGGGAGAAACCGTGGCATGACCGGAAGCGATAATAAGGACTTCTTGGAATCGCTTGACATCGTTGGGAATGACCAACGGTTCATTCGTTCATTATCGGAACTGGATAAGCAGGTTCCACCGCTGTCGAATACTCACGCAGTTCGACGCGCATGGGAAACCATGTCACTTAGCGGCGTACTGTATGTGGGAAGAAACCCAACCGCGTATATCGCGGAAGTGCCGGCAATTACTCCTGGCCTTATGCGCGGTCTTCAGCAAACCGTTTGGAACCAGGCGATAGTCCCGATTCTTCTCCTGGCGGACCCCGCCAAGGTTTACGTATTTTCATCAAGCACCTTGCCGGCCCGGAAAGACCAAGATCCCAACGACCCATCGCGGTTTGTTGACATCCTCGATCGCGCCGCCCAGGCGTTGGAAATCGGCCAGTTGGCGCGAGCTATTGAAACCGGGCGTTTATTTCAGGACCACGCGGTTCGATTTGATCGTGGCACCCGCGTGGATCAGTACCTTCTCCGCAACCTGGACGCCGTAGCCGAGAGACTCTCCGGTCCGGGGACGAACCTGACGGTCCCTGATGTCCACGCGCTGCTGACCAGGTTGCTGTTTGCCTGCTACCTTATCGAACGCGGGATGGTGAAAGCGGAGCATTTTGCCGATACAGAGCTGCGCCACTTGAGCGCCGACTTTCCCCTTGGCAAACTGCTGAATTTCCTGGACACCTCCAAGGCCAGCCGAACGCTCTTCTCGCTGTTCGGGGAGCTCAAGAAGAAATTCAACGGGAGCCTTTTTGAAACGGACCTGCCTCGGTTGTCTATCGACTGCATTAAGGCGATCCAAGGGTTCCTGCGCGGGGACGACCTCGGAGATAAGCAGCTTGCCCTTGGATTCTGGGCCTACGATTTCAGCGTCATACCGGTTGAGACTATTAGCGCGATTTATGAGAATTTCATCGGCAATGAAGGGGTGACGTTGCGCCGCCAGTCCGGGGCTTATTACACTCCGCCGCACCTTGTCGAGTTGACGCTGGATGTCGCGACCGAGGCTGAACCTGGCGAATTGCTCGGAAAGACGGTGCTGGATCCAGCTTGCGGATCGGGAATTTTTCTCGTCGCTGCCTTCAACAGGATGGCGGAGGAATGGCGGCGGAAGAACCCCGATTGCGATAACGCGAAGCGGGCACGAGAGTTGGTCAAGGTGCTGCAAGAACGGATATTCGGCGTGGAAATACACGAGACAGCCTGCCTCATTGCCTGTTTCAGCCTTTACCTCGCGCTGCTTGATCAACTCGACCCTCCCGACATCGAAGCCCTTGAGAAACAGGGACCGTGCTTCCCCCGGCTTTTGCTGCATAAAGACCAGAAACCCGTGGAAGGCGAACCAAGGTCCATCATCTGCCGCAACTTCTTCGACCCGAATTTGCCGGTTCAAAAGGCGAAGTTTGACCTGATCGTTGGCAATCCGCCTTGGGTCAGTCGCGACAAATCGACCGATTCAGACTTTCTCATATGGATGGAACGCGAGCCTGATGTCCTGGCTCCGCAGAAACAAATGGCGCACGGTTTCATGTGGCAGTCCATCGAGTACCTTACCCAAGCGGGCAAGGCTTGCCTAGTCCTGCCGACCACTGTTCTCTTGAACAAGACGGATAAGTTCCAACGCCGCTGGTTTGAGGACAACCAAGTGGAAAGGGTCGTTGACCTATCCGACCTGCGCCATCTGCTTTTTACGGGAGCGGATCACGCCGCAACCATAATCAAGTTTGCCCGAAAGGCCTCGTCGCCGACAGAATGGATCGCCTACGAAAGTCCGAAGACCGCCGTTTTCAGCCAGCTTGGCGGCCCGGTCTGCCTACGCGAGGAAGACGTAACGCGCGTTCCGTTGGTGGAAATCCTATCCGAAGCGGATAGGGGCGAAGCCCCAATGGTCTGGAAAAAACGGCTGTGGGGAACTACGCTCGATCTACGATTCCTAGATAGGCTTGCCGTACTGCCCCGGTTGGAAGACATAGCTGGCGAACCCGGTGAACGCAAAAGGTGGATCAAAGGGCAGGGGTTCCAACCGTTCAACCCCAAGCCTTCATCAGACCTGGAGAAAATAAAGGCCAAGAAGGAACCGGAGCGATCCTGGTGGTCTCCCAAGGAATTATTCTTGGAGGCCAGATCGGACATTGGGTTGTTAGTGCTGAAACGCGACTGTTTTCCTGTGGGGAACCGGTTCCCTTGGCTCCTATTTCCCCGTGATTGCAGGCTCTATAACAAACCGTTAGTCATTGTTAGCCAAGGCTTTTCAAAATCCGCTTACGTTGACTTCCCTGTGCTATTTCTCGCCGCACTTCAGTCGATAAAGGGGCCTCCGCGGGACGCAGGCCTCCTCATGTTTCTCGCGGCAGTGCTTGGGTCAAATCTCGCCAAGTATTTCCTCTTCCACACGGCATCCAATTGGGGCACCGAGAGAGACAAAGTGCATTTCTTTGAGCTCCTGAGGTTGCCTTTCCCTTTACCTGAGTCAATGCCTGACCCAGGACAATCTCAAGGAGTAATTGACAAAGTCGTCAAACGAATGTCACAACTCAAAGACGAGATCACCCAACCCGATGGCGAGGCTGTTGGCAGGGTGGAGCGAGTCGCTGCCGCACGGCGCGAGATTGAACCGCTTATTCACGATTACTACGGATTGGACGACGACGAACGTGCTCTCATTGACGAAACCGTCAACATAATTGAGCCAAGTTCTACGCCGACTTCACCGGAGTCCTCGGTTCCGACCCTGCATAGGACGACGCCTGAGCAGCGGGATGTTTACGTGAAAACCTTGTGCGAAGTTCTCAGTGGATGGGCATCCAGAAGCAAAGAAACGGTCAGCGGCAACGTGGTCTGCGCGCCTTTTGCTGGACTTGGCATCGTTACTTTAACCAAAGGGACATCACGGGCCGCCACCCAGGAGCAAGACGCTCCAGAAGAAGTGACAAGACGACTGAAACGGATCAATCAGTTGCTCGCGAAGCAAACTGGGATGATCGTCCGGCAACGCGGCATGAAAGTTTTCGACGGCGACAGGATCCACATCGTTAAGACCTTGACCCTCCGTGGTTGGACCAAGACAGCGGCCTTGAACGATGCCGAAGAGATTGCCGCGTCGATATTGCGCAGGCATAAAGGGGGCCAGTGATGTGCGAGGGAGATTCGTCGCAATGGGCTGATTTGTTCCCGGACGGTTTGGTTCCGAAAATAATTGACCTGATCTGTCAAGCGTGGGCCGGAACCAGGCTCATGAAATCGGATCGTCTTGAGGTTCCTATAACGAGGAAATTGCACTCCAGCCTTCTACGGCTTAAGGGGCAGCGTAAAGGACCAAACCGTCTTCCGTTCACAATCTGGGTTGAATCCTCAGAAATCGACCCTACATCTGATACAGAGAAGGGCAGAATAGACATCAGATTCCTTCACGGGCATCGTGAGGAAGTCTATTTTGCGGTCGAATGCAAGCGGTTGAACGTCCGAAACAAGAAGAAGCTCTCAACTCTTGCTAGTGAATACGTTAACGAGGGAATGATGCGGTTCATAACCGGCAAGTATGCGGAGGGACTCGATAAGGGCTGTATGCTTGCCTACGTCATGAACGGACAAATCCCGGCCGCAATTGAATCAGTTCGGCGTGCCGTCGAAGCTGAAAGGGTATCTTTGGCCATGACACCCGACGCGACGCTGACGGCATCCGCAACCAGACCCGGGTTGGACACAGTGAAAGAGTCCAAGCATTCTTTGGCACCAGTTCCGATGCTACTTTATCATATTTTTGTGGCTGCGGGCTAAGCGTGGCAGGGTTTCCGTCGTCTTCGACTTGCACAGGCCGACGTGAGAAACATACACTGCCGCCATTGGCCCCCTATCATAAGACATGGTTCACGAAACCTCACCAGTCGCAGGAGTCTGACCATGCGTGCAAGACAACGAACCTTCCGCTTTATCGCGATGTGTCTGTTGGCGGCAGCCCTGATTGTGCCCGTCGGCTGCGCGGGCGTCGCCGCCGGGCCGGCCGAGCAGGCTGGCCTTTCGTCGGTCACGCCCGATGAGGCGTTGGCCATGCTCAAGCAAGGCAACGCCCGCTTCCACGACGCGGCGACGGCCGCCAGGGATGTTTCGCACGGTCGTCGCCAGGCATTGGTCGCCGGCCAGAAGCCCTTCGCCGTCATCGTCTGCTGCAGCGACTCCCGCGTGCCGCCCGAGCTGGTCTTCGACCAGGGCCTGGGCGACATCTTCGTCGTTCGCGTTGCCGGCAACGTGGTCGATCCGGTTGTGCTGGGCAGCATCGAGTACGGCGTCGAGCACCTGCACATCCCGCTGGTGGTGGTCCTGGGCCATCAGAACTGCGGCGCCGTCCGGGCCGCCGTCGCGGGCGGACACGCCGACGCCGACATTCAAGCCGTCGTGGACCGCATCACCCCCAGCGTCGCCCGCGCCAAATCACAACCCTCGCCCCCTGCCGACATCACCGAACTGGTGGCCGACCTGAACGTCCGGAACTCGCTGGACACCATCGCCGCCAGCCCCATCGTCTCGCACCTGGCCCACGACGCAAAGGTGCGCCTGGTCGGCGCGAAGTATCACCTCGACACCGGTCAGGTGGAATGGTTCGCGCCGTAAGGTTTTTTCGTTACCGCTCCACTATGTGGGAACATCCCACGGCCCCGACCGGCAAGCCGACGTTAGATCCAGCTTGCCCGCCATCTTTCTCGAGGAATAGTTGGCGGGCTTGCTTGTCGGCGCAGTGGGGGCACCATTTGACGTTCAGACGCTGATCTGCACATTTCCACCGCGTGTCATCACTTCGCGGACACGGTGACGCGACAGACCTCGAACGGTTTCAACTCCAATAGCACGGTGCCGTCCGGGCCGATTACCTCCTGCGATGTCGGCGCGGATGTCGGGCCCGCCGCGGAATTCATCGTCGCGGTGGATTCGTTCAGTCGCCAAAGCTCGGCCCTGCCTTTGAGGCCGGCAAGGATCACCGGCTGCGGGCGATCGGTCTTATTAATAAGGTAGACGATCTTCTGGCCTTTCTTGTCCAGGGCCAGCGCATCGACGGGGATCGGGTCGGCGGCCTGGACCTTGGTTTGCAGCACCGCGCAGCCGGCGAGCGAACCCAGCGATTCCTGAACGGCGGCTGCGTAGAACGGGCCGACGTCCAGCTTGACCGCGTCCACTCCGGCCGCGGCGGCGCACTTGACGAACAAGGCAGACCATGCCGCCGCGAACAGGCCGTTGTTTCGCGGGTCGCGCTGGGCGCGCGGGAACGGCGGCTCCATCGTCGCCGGCCAGACGACCAGCGGCCA
>CAZYDC010000243.1:0-7793 GCA_964646065.1 uncultured Planctomycetaceae bacterium
GACCCTCAGATACGCGCTAACACCATCGAGGGCATCCGCAAGGCATACAAGGGCAAGATGTGCGTCAACCTCGACCTCGACCGGCAGATGTTCATGTTCTGCAAGGCGGATGACATCCGGCAGCAGGTAAAGGATTCGGTGAACGCCCTTGATTCCCCGGAAGGCGGCCTGATGATTTACGCCGCGTTCTGCGATAACGCGACCCCGCTGGAGAACATCGAGGCGACCTGCGAGGCGTTCGAGAAATACTGCCTCAAGGGCAGACCGGCATAGCGCCGCCGCGGGCACAGATCCTATCTTGTTCGTTACCGGAAGGAAGGCAATTGCTTTATCGAGGTGACGATTCCACATTTCGCGATGCGGAGGGAACTGCCTGTCTTCGGAGACCCGCCATAGAAGAATGAACCGCTTCTGCGACCAGGAATCAAGCTGCGAGGATTCCGTCTTGACAGTGCGGCCTTTCCCATAGAAGTTCCTCCTGCAGCCGAGGGCCGCACATGCAGATGTTGAGAATCGGGATTAATGGGTATAGTAAAGGCAGTCTGGGAGCCGGAAGCAGGCTGATCGACATTGGCGCGATTGAGTCCGCATAGAAGTCGGAACGAGATATTTGTTGTCAAAGTGGAAATTTCAGCGCAAAGGTGAAACAATTACCAAGTATTTAAGAACCCTCAAGTCGTTTGATGTTTTACAAATGGAATAATGCCGATCGATGCTTTGCTTTGGAACAGAGACGGGAAGGGATTTGCATGAAAAACTTACAGAGATTGTGGACGGTAATGGTTGTGATGGGGTTGTTGGCAGTCGTTCTTGCGATGGCAACGGGGGGCAGCCTCCCAACACAAGCCGCGGAGCAAGAATGCAATCTGCTGGCGAACGGATCTTTCGAGTTCTGGTCGCATTGCGCGGTCGGAGTTCTTCCCGAAGCGAGGAAGTGGCCGTTTGAGGGCGACGATCCGCTATTCCCAACGCGCTGGTCGTGGGACTTTGCCAAGCCCAACCGGCTGGCACGTTCCACGGACGCGCATGGCGGGCGGTATGCCCTCTCGGTCGTTGCCTCGGCGAGTGGCGGCAGCTTGTCGCTTGGCAAGTTGGAGGTGGTGCCGGGAGCAAAGTATTCGTTCGGCGCGTGGGCCAAGGGAACCGGCGAGTTGCACGCGGAAGTTATTGGTTGGGCCCCTGAAGGCCCTCAACGATTGGGCTTGGCCGACGGCAAGGCCAGCAAAGAGTGGACGAAGATCGGCGGATCCCTTCAAATCCCGGGGCACATCAGGATGGTCAGTTTGTGCTTGCGCGTGGACAAGTCGGCCGACCTGATTCTTGACGACGCGTACATCGCTGCACCGCTGGACCAACCCTACGATCCCGATGCCGTACTAGCGAAGAAGACTGTCAAGGATGAAAACACGCTGGTTTTGCTCGATTTCGACAAGGACGCATCGGCACTGCGTCTCGAAAAGAACGCCAAGCTGACCGGTCCCGATGGCGGCAGGTTCGGGCGTGGTCTGCGCCTGGACGGCGGAAAAAATCGAGGCGCGCTGGCGTCTTTCCCCTTCAAATTGCCGGCAATGCCGGTCGAGGGCACGCTGGAATGCTGGTTGTCGCCCGATGATTCGCAAACCGGCGACAAGCAGCAGTACTATCTTCAAATCCGGTCTGCCGAACAGGCTCTCTCCCTGATTTATTGTTACTGTAACCGTATAGCATTAAGCGGGTTGAGGCAGGATACAGATATCGTCAATTGGTTCGAGATGAGGGGAATGCGCAAGGGCGAGTGGCACCACTTGGCGGTGACGTGGGACCGCACCGCACTGCGGACTTACCTGGACGGCGTGCTGGAAACAATGAGTACCAAGCCGCTGCCAGCCTGGGCCGGGGCGCCTGTCGAGGTTTGGATGGGTTCGGAGTTCCCATTTTACGGTTGGGATGGCATGATCGATGAAATCCGCATCTCGAAAATCAAGCGATATGGCCCCTTCACGCCCAAAGGCGCCAAGCCCAATCCGCTGCCCGTGGCGGCGTCTCCAGCGGAGGAAAAGCCGAAAGATGTCGCAAAGCCGAAGGTGGACTTCACTGAGGCGCGCAAGAAACTCCTGGGGTCCATTCCGCCAACGCAGCCCGGGAAATTCGAGACTGTCCCGAACGCCGAAGGGGATTACGTCTACGAGGCCACCTCCGCCAGGTCCTTGGTGGAGGGAATAAAACTTGAACTGTCGCCGGACATGTTCGTCAAGGGTCTGACCACGGCGACGGCGGACCGCACGTTTGATTGGGGCCCCAGACTTGGCGGCGTGTATTGGCGGCTGAAAAACATCCAGCCGGGCCGGTATTGGATTGGCGTCCTCTACTGTGCCAGCCACCTTACGGATGGTGTATCCGAAGCCAACCCAAACGCAAACAACTTGCACTTTTATCTGAACGGCCGCGAAGTGCAGGGTGTCACATTTGGCGATCCGGTACAGGTTGCACCCGGCGTATGGTTCGCCGAGATGCAGTCGGCCGGAGCGGAGGAATTGAAGGAAGGCGATGAGATCGCAACCTTGGAAGTCGAATACTACAACCATTACCAGACGGCGCGTTTGATTCTGCACGCCCGAGAACCCCGGCACGGCCCGCTTCCCTTGTGGAGCAACCCGGGACCGAGCGGGTGGAACCCCGGCACGACGCTGGGAATCAGCGTGGAGACGAGTTTCCTGGCGGCGCCGGGCAAACCGATCGCCAACACCAGCTCCGAGGGCTGGCGCCAGCAGCAATGGATGGAGACGCCGGATGATTTCCTGCGCGGATCGGACGGGGGTGCGGTCGCGCGCTGTTGGCTGGCCAATCCCCTGCCGGTGCCCGTCGAGGTGGATTTTGAATGCGTAGTGAAGGGGTATTATCTTCAGGAGGCCGGGCGCGACGTTGCGCGCCTGACTTTGGCGCCGCACGCTTGTGTGCCCCGCGACGTGTCTTTTAAGACGACGCCGGACGATCCAGAGTACTCGATCACGGCCAAGGTGAAGGCGGTGAAGAAGCCGGACCTGGGCTGGCCCGCTTACGACGAGTTCGCGTTCTTTCCGGGCTTGCGGCACCTGACGCCGTGTCCGACCCCGGACTCGTTCGAGTATTGCGACCGTCGGCAGGTCTGTTTCAAACAACCAGCAAAAGATCTGCGGCAACGAGTGGCGTTGGATGGTCAATTTGAAAAATGGGGTCAATGGGAGATGGCGCTGACCCACGACCTGAATCCGCCCATGCCGCCGCCGGCGGACCTGAAATTCGAGCCTTGCCGGGTGCTGGGGGATGTGTCCAGGGAAAAGGATCCGAAGGCCCACGGGGTGTACTTCCGCCGGAAGTTTGTCCTGCCGGAAGGCGCGGCGTCCCGCGTCGCCAGGCTGATCGTGGACAGCGTTTGCAGCGAGGGCACGGCCTACGTCAATGGGCAAAAAGTCGGCAACGTCCGGGGCTGTGGCGCCCCGTTGGTGGGCGAGGCGACCAAGGCGTTGCGCCCCGGCCAAAACGAAGTGGTGCTGGTGATCCGGGACAGCCTGGCGGTCATGAATCCCCAATATGTGAATCCGGCGGACCCGGTTGAGAACTGTAGGGTGCAGGATGCACCAACACTCCCACAAAAGCTGGGAATTACAACCTGTTGGGGAGGCGAAAACGGCGTTTGGCTGGAATTGGCCCCCGAGGTCGCTGCGCGCGAGGTGAAGGTGGAGACCTCCGTGCGGACGAAGACGATCGGCGCGGGCTTCACGGCGGTCAATGGCGGAAAGAGCGAAATGCGCATCCGGGCCAGGGCCGTCGTGGAGGATGCGCGCCAGCCCGTCCTGACGGTTGGCGAACAGGACCTGACTCTGAAGCCGGGCGAATCGAAACCCCTTGAATTCACAAAGAAGTGGGCCGCTCCCCGGCTGTGGAACTGGGGGGAGCCGAATCTCTATGTCCTGGCGGTGGAACTCACGGATGCGTCAACCGGCCAGCGGCTGGACCTGGCGCGCGCACGGTTCGGATTCCGGGAGAGCTGGATTCAGGACGGCCAGATTTATCTGAACGGACAGCCGGTCAGACTGAAGCAAACGGGGCACTTGCCTCCTTTTATTCCCGGGATGGTTGATGCCCGGGTGGGACGCGGCGCGACATTGCCCGATTACTACGATGAGGCCGGCATCATGGCCACGCAACTCATCACTTGTTTGGTGAATCAGCCCAGCAAGTACAACGTGGAAAGCGACCCGTTTTGGGAAGCGGCGCGGACGAACGCGCTGACCACATCGCGGCGCTTGTGGAACCATCCCTGCATCATCGCCTGGGATTTGTCCAACGAGTGGTACTGTTATGCCGGCTACTTTGGCGCGGACCCGGATTTGATGAAGAAACGGTTCAAAAGCGTGAGCGATGCCGTCGAGAAGCGGGATTCCACCCGCTGGACGTTTTTCAGCAGTGACGGAGACATCGGCGGTTGGCACAACACCATGTCCACCCACTATATGCAGGCGCACAGGGTGGAAGCGGGAGGCTTCGATTTCGACGGCCACTCGGCGTACCTACCGGATGGCTCGTTCTTCCGTACCCTGGACCGAGATTTCCGGCCAGGGGAAGAGATAGCCGCCTGGCCCGACAAATATCGCCTGGGTTCAAAACCGCTCATGGACACGGAGGACGTCTGGGGGGTATCGGGCGAATTGCCTCCTGGGACGTCCAGATTCGTCGGGGAGGATGCCGTCCTGTCACCCAGCGTGGGAAGCGCCGGACCAATCATCTGGATGTGGAAGCAGAGATTTGACGGCCAGCGGGACCTGGGCATGGCGATCCATAATTTCCATGAACACGGTGCAGGAATGCTGACCCGAGGCTACGCTATTCAGACCTTTATAATGCCTGACGTCGTGCATCATGGATTCTCAGGCCGGAAGATGGTCCGTTTGTACTCCTTGCTGAACGATCTGTTCCATCCGGCTAAGCTGGCGCTGAAGTGGAAGATGGTTGGTCCGGACGGCAAGGCGGCGGACGGCGCGAACGGTACGGACGAGCAAACGCTCGGCTCCGGCCAGACCGGACGGGGCGCCCTGACGTTCACTCTTCCATCCGTGACGAAGCTGACCAAATTCACGCTGCAATTGCGCCTGGAGTCGGACGGCAAGTTCGTCTGCGGTGAAGACCGGGACATCGAGGTTTGGCCGGACAGTCCCATTCCGGCGGGGCCGTTGGCTCGCAAGCTTACGTTGTACGATCCCAAAGGTGACACGGCCAAGGCGTTCAAATTCGCCAACGTGGAGTTCGCCTCCGCGGCGGCACTGGCATCGCCGGCCGGCGACGCCTCGGCGAACGCACTGGTGATCGGCGAAGGAGCGCTGGACGCGACCACTGCGCGCCAGGCGGCCGTATTGGGCAAGTTCGTCGAGGACGGCGGTCGCGTGGTGATTCTGGCGCAGACGGTGCTGCCGCTGGGATTGCCGGCCGCCACCATGCTGGAAAACCGGGAATGGTCGAGCCAGCCGTTTGTGCGCCTTCCGATCCATCCGGTGCTGGCGGGAATCACGTCCTGGGACCTGCACTTCTGGGCGCCCGACCGCGTCTCCGCACGCGGGGCCTATTCCAAACCGGAGGGCGGCGCGGCCGTCCCGCTGGTGGACAGCGGAGTACATTGCCAGGACCAGGACAAAGGCGGCTTGGAATGGGTCCAGATGATGGAAATGTACCGCGGCAAGGGGCTGTACCTGCTCTGCCAGTTGCCCCTGGTCGCCAATCGCAACGACGAACCGATGGCGCGTGAGTTGCTCTCACGAGTGCTGCGGTACACAGGGGGAAAGGATGCGTTCCGCGCCCCGATTCGGCGTTTCCGCCTGGTGGCTGCGAAAGACAGCCCGCTCGAACGCAAGTTGCGGGACTTGCGCATCGCCTATGACCTGGCGCCGGCGGAAGCACCCCTGGATGCGACGGTGCCGGTGCTGGTGGCAAGCGGTATCGTTCCGAACGCGGTCCAACAGACGGCGTGGAAGAAAGGCCTGGCGGACGGCGCTACGCTGGTTATTACCGAATCGCGGCCGGAGGACTCAAACTGGCTGAGCGAACTGGCGGGGCAACCGGTGCGTATCACGGTGCCGCGTTACCGGAGTTGGGAAGGACGCGGCTGCCGGAACGGGTTCAACCCGTTGACCGCCGGACTGAGCCATCTGGACCTGTTCTGGAAAGGTTACATGTGGAATGATATTACCATTGAGAATCCGGAGTTCATCATCGAGCAGTTGCAGGACGCCTCGGTGGAATGCGCCGGCAGCCGCGAATTGGTTTACCCTGGCGCGCTGGTGGAGATCAAGGTGGGGCAAGGGCAGGGCCGCTTGATCCTGGACCAGCGGCGCTGGACCACGAACAACGAAAAACTGTTGCGGTTGGCGAACCGCAACCTCTGTGCGTTGTCGTTGGGCTTGAATGTCAACGTTGGGCCGATCATACCGTTGCGGGAGTTGCCGGCGGATATCGAGTGCCGCCCCATTGACCTGACGCCTTATGCCAACCGCGCGCTGGCAGATGATGTCGCGGAGGACGGCAAGGGCGGCTGGACGGATCAGGGGCCGACTGGGGATCTGCGCACCTTCCCCACAGGAAGACAGACATTCCAGGGAATTCCCTTTGAAGTCGGCAAAGGCAAGAAAAGCATCATCGTCCTGGACACCCGCCCGGACAAGAAAGACCGCCTTTTGGAGGCGACGATCCCTGTGGGCCATCCGGTGGAAGGCTTCTATTTTCTGCACGGCGCCGCCTACGCCGGCGGGCAAGTGGGGCTATACCAAGTCCAGTACGCCGACGGGACGACGGCGGACATCCCATTGGTGGCTGGTGAAAACATTCGTGACTGGGCCGACTGGGCCGCCGCCAGTGGCGGCTTTCCAGGCGAGCGCTGGACGAGGACGGTTGTGGCGTGGACGGGAAGCTGCCCGATGTTTCCGAACGGCATTGCGATCTACCGCACGCTCTGGGTCAACCCGCGGCCCGAGGTGAGCGTCAAGGCTGTGCGGTTCGCCAACCCGGCGAAAGCGGCCGTTCCCGCCCTGATCGGTCTGACGGCTGTGGTGAAGAAGGACCAGAAAGATACCAACGCCGACATGGCCAAGGCGCAGGAGTTCTTCAAACAGGCGAAAACCGCATTGGCGGCGAACAAGCCGGAAGAAGCGAAGACGCTGTTGAAACAAGCCGTCGCAGCATGGCCGTCGTTGGACGCTGCGCACCAGGCGCTGGCGGACTTGTGTGAAAAGGGCGGCAAGGAAGACGAAACGCTGGAGGCATACCGCCAGTGGACGAAAGCCGGCGCGCGGACTCCCCTCCCCTGGAACCGCTTGGGCGAAATCCTCGAAAAGCGCAAAGACTACAAGGGCGCGCTGGATGCATACACCCAGTCACTCAAGATCGAGTGGAACCAGCCGCCCATCGGCGAGGCCAAGACGCGGATGGAAAAACAGCTCAACCAGAAATAGAAGTCGTGATATTTCAAGTTTCGTCCATGGCCTTGCCGGCGATTGCGGTCACAGGTATCATTCCTCACCACCATGACCTGGAAACCACTGATGTTTTTCGCGGTGACCATCGCCGGCTGGATGAACAGACAAGATGCTGCAACAGCGAAAGGCACAACCAGACTGCATCATCTGGAGTGTCACCCTAAGACCGCTTGCGTGCGAAAGCCAGATCGAGCTCTTTGCCAGCGGCGTCCGCCCCTGGGTTGGCGTCACCGGTCACTGAGGGAGCCAGCATGCCTTCATCGCCTCCGAGGAAGGCCTCCAGGTCACCGGCAGTCACGTAACGACCGCCAG
>CAZYDC010000244.1:0-7790 GCA_964646065.1 uncultured Planctomycetaceae bacterium
GAAGTCCATCACGCCCAGGGCCACGCGCCGGCCCTTGATGTACGCGATGCCGGTCAGCACCCCCTCGGTGCTGCCGGTCTTGGCCTGCTCCTGGCGGACGCGGTCGGCGTAGCTCTTGCCGGACCAGCGGAACTCCAGCGGGTCGGACGGAGCGATGTCGGTAAAGAGTTCCTCGAAACTGTCGGGATCGGTCATCTGGGTCACGCGGGCGTGGCCGCCCATGCGGAAGTGCTGCCCGCACTCGGGGCAGACCTCCAGGTTCTCCGTCACCGTCTTGCGATAGAGCGTGGCCTCGCAGCCGGAGCATCGCATCCACAGACCCTCGGGGATGTCGCGCTTCCGCCGAACGGCAGGCCCGTCGAAAGCCCGCGAATCGTACGGCCGATAGATTTCCGGTTCTGCCATAAAGTCTCCAAACAGGCACTAGGCATCAGGCACTTGGCACTAGGCGAAAGAAAACGGCAAAGAAGCATCTTACCGTTCGCGAATGCCCATTGGCCTTTTTTCTTTCCGTTCGCCTATTGCCTAGTCCCTAGTGCCTATTGCCTTCTTTGTTTCGCCTATTGCCTTCTTGAGTTCCTTCACCGCCTCGGCGATGTTGCCCGAGCGGAAGATGTCGGTGCCGGCCACGAAGGTATCGGCGCCTCGGCCGGCACAGAGGCGAGCCGTATCGTTATTGATGCCGCCGTCCACCTCCAACCGCTGGTGCGGCCGGAGCCGCTTGCGGATGGCGGCGATCTTGTCGAGCATCTCGGGCATGAAGGCCTGGCCGCCATAGCCGGGCTCGACCGTCATCACCAGCACCAGATCGACGGCGGGTATTATAGCAGAAATCGCCTCGGCCGCAGTGCCCGGCCGAAGAGTAATTCCGGCGCCCAGGCCCAGCGCGTGCAGACGCTCGACCAACTTCAATGCCTGTGGCACAGCCGCCCCCGGCTGTGTCTGCCCTTCCATCGCCTCGATGTGAAACGTGATGCTGTCGGCGCCGGCCTCGGCGAATCGCTCGACATAGTAGGCCGGGTCGGTGACCATCAGGTGAACGTCCATCGGGTGGCGCGTGTAATCGCGGATGGACTTGGCCACTGGCGGACCCATCGAAAGGTTGGGCACGAAGTGGCCGTCCATGATGTCCACGTGCAGCACCTCGACGCCGGCGGCAATGACTTCATCGATCTGCTCGCCCATGTGCGCGAAGTCACACGCCAGCAACGACGGCGCGATGGCCTTGCGTCCTTCCAGCGATTGCCATGGATTGGATCCCATGCTCATTATATTAGGTCATTCACGGCGCGGCGTCAATCAAGGGTGGCATGGCGATGTTGTTTATCGCCATGTCCCGATCTACACCCCGTGCGCATGGCGATAAACAACATCGCCATGCCACCCTTACCGGCCGCTCCGCACGATGCACACGCCATAGGGAGGCAGGATCGCATGGCCGTCCTTGACCTCGCCCAGGATGACTTTGCCATTCGGCACCGGCGCCTGAGATTGCTGGCGGCTGTGATTGATCGCGAAGGTCACCTCGCCGCGGCGGACGACCTCGACCCATTTGTCGGTCGTCGGCCCTGGCGCCACACCGGCGCTTTGCATCGCCTGCTCCAGGACGTAGCCGGTCAGGGCCTGGTCCAGGAACGCCGCCAGGTAATACGCCCTGCCCCTGCCGAAGCGGTTGCACGTGACGGCGGCGTGGCCGGAGTACAGATTGTCGGCATAGTGGGCCAGCGCCTTGGCGCCTTGGAGCCGCAGCTCCTCCATGTAGACGGTCGCCAGCCCGGACGGCACATCGGGCGCGGCCATGACGACGACGGTCTCGTCGGCCTTTTGCTTTTCCGGCCACCACAGCGCCTGGTCCGCCTCGTTGTAGTTGTCGAGGTAGTTATGGCTGGCCACTTCCAACCCGAACAGGTCGGCCAGTTCGTCCGGCGCGGATCGCGGCAGCAGGTTGTTGTTGTTGTCTCGCGAGGCCAGTTGCGGGCTGGCGACCACCACGCCGCCCCGCCGGACGAACGCCTTGAGCCGCACGCGCAGGTCCTCGTCCATGATGCAGAAAGTCGGCAGGACCACCAGCTTGTACGGCCGCAGGTCGCGATCCGGCGGAATGACGTCCGTCAGGACGTTGCGGTCAAAGAACAATTCGTGCATCGCCAGGAAATGCCTGGTCGGCTTGACGACCGGGCCGATGGACGAAGCCTCGTAGGCCCAGTGCGCGTCGTAGCTGCTGACGATGGCGACCTGGGCCGCCGGCAGCGGCAGGGAGCCGAGTTTCTTGCCCAGCTTCACGGACTCGCCGAACATTCGCTTGACGGCGTCGAAGCGGTAGTTGGTCTTGCCCGATGCGCCGAGGATGCCCTGGAGGTGCTGCTCCTGGCCGGCCAGACAGGTGCGCCAGCGGAAGAAGAAATGCGCCTTGCTGCCTCGCGCGATGGCCGAGTACATCCAGGCCCGCAGTTGATCGGGCCAAGGCCCCTTGCCCGAACCCAGCGCGCCCGAGCCGGTCTCGGTGATCCAGAAATCCTTGCCCGGGGCCATGCCGCGGAACACGTCGCAGGCCGCCGCGTCGCCGGACATGGTCGCGATGTCGAAATACAGGTCGTCGCACACCACGTCGAATGGGTCGGCCAATTTGTAGTAGTCGATGGGCGTGTAGATCGGGCCCATGAAATTGCTGGTGACCTTGGCCGCCGAATGCAGCGAGCGGATGATGCCGGCCTGGTGAGCGGCGAAGTCGATGAACGCTTCGCTGAAGAATCGCCGCATGTCCAACTCGATGCTGGGGTATCCGCCGCCCTGGCGCGGGTCGTTCTCCAGCCGCAGGTCGAGTTGGTCCCAGTCGGTGAAGGCCACGCTCCAGAAGCGGCTCTGCCAGGCGTCGTTAAGGGCCTGGAGGCTGCCGTACCTGGCCCGCAACCAGACCCGCCATCGGTCGGCGCAGTTGGTGCAGTGGCAGAAGCTTTTTTCCGGGCCCAGCTCGTTGTCGATCTGGTAGGCGACGACGTTGGAGTATTGCGAGAAGTCGCCCGCGAGCTTGCTGGTGATGCGGGCGCAGTGGCGGCGATACGTGTGGCAGGTGGGGCAATAATGCCTGCGCTGCCCGTGCCAGGCCTGCGTGCTGTCGCGGCGGACCAGAAGGCATTCGGGGTAGGTGGCCGTCAGCCAGGCCGGCGGGGCCGCGGTCGGCGTGCAAAGCATCACGTCGATGCCCGCGCGGCGCATCTTGCGGACGATCTTGTGCAGCCAGTCCAGATCGAACGTGTCCTCGGCAGGTTCCATCGCCGTCCAGGCGAACTCGCCCATCCGCACGATGTTGATCCCCGCCTCCTTCATCAGGCGGATGTCCTCGTCCCACCGCTCTTGCGGCCAGAACTCCGGGTAATACGCCACGCCACGATAGTCGAGCATTTACGCCTTCCCTTCAGCCGCCCTGCCGGCGGAACCTTTTTCCCATTCCGTATCGAAACCGATCCGTTTGCGCGGCGGGTCCGGCGCGGACGGCTCCATCATTTCGCGTATCGCGTCGAAGACGATGCGGAACTGCGAGTCGTACTTGCGTTCCAGGGCCAGCAGCTTTCGGCGGAGGTCGTCGTTGGACGCCAGCATTTGCCGCAACTTCACGAACGCCCGCATGATTCCGATGTTGACCTGCACAGCGCGGGGGCTCTTCAGCACGCTCGACAGCATGGCCACACCTTGTTCGGTGAAGGCATAGGGAAGAGATCGACGACCGCCGCGACCTTTTGCGGTACTAACTTGGTACCTCAAATTGTCAAACTCATCTTGGGTCAGTTGAAACATGAAATCAGTGGGAAATCGCAGGACATTACGTCTGACAGCCTTGAGCAAGTTCTTGGTTTCAACTCTGTAAAGAATTGCCAGATCGGAATCCAAGATTACCTTCTGCCCGCGAGCTCGCAGGATCGTCCGTTCGATACGTTCGGGCACGATAATCGAAGTTCCTTCAGTCACGGTTCATCCTCATGTTTCTTTGAGGTTCCAATTTGGAACCTCAAACATCTCCATGCCAGACAATTACTTACATCCCGAAAAACCTGTTTGAGGTCACAATTTGTGATTTCAAGCTTGAGGTTCCAATTTGGAACCTCAAACATCCTCACGTCAGACAATTACTTGCACCCGAATTTGGCCTCTGAGCTCACATCGCTTACGGACTTGCTCCACAATCGGGTCATTGCGCATTTTCATTCCCCTGCACGGAATCGACTCTTCCGCTTGGGCGGAATTACGAGCTTGTGTCCGCTGGTCTTCTGGCGCGTTCGCGCGCCCGCCATCATCGCGTCGATGTCGTAATTGAACTTGGCGGCGCGCGCCTGGCGGTGTTTGCGAACTTCCTCAACTATCGGGTCTCGATACATGGGTATGCTCCTTTCTCCAAAATCGGCCATCCGTTTGTTGGAAATACAAACAAAGGGAGCAAACCTAAGCCTTGGCTTTGCCCGGGGACGCCTTGCGCAACGGGCGATGCCGATGCTTCCGGGACTCCTGTTGGGTCACGATGGGATGGCCACTGCTTGCCTGTCGGCGCCTGGCGTCTTGGGCAATGGCCCGGATATCATATCCGAACTCGGCGGCGATCTGTTGCCGGTGCTTGCGGACTTCCTCGACAATTGGGTCTTTACGCATGTTCAGTCTCCTGCATCCCCCATGAGTTCGTCAGGGGTGCAAACAATCGGTATCTCATAGCCTTTGGTACGTATGAACCTCGAAACATCCACAAGCATTCGGCCGTTGGCCAAATGCCGACAGTTCCAAGTCAGAAGTATATCCATTCCATGGAGGGTTGCCACAGCCATGTGCAGGGCATCCATGCCGGCCCTATCCGGAAACGGACCGGGCTTGACAAGTTTCTGTGCCAAGGCCGCCGCCTCATCGGTTACATCCAACAAAAGGATGCCCTCGAGAGCCTCCAGCCGCTGACTGGCAGCTTTGGGATCGCCTTTACCCGCTTCGTTCAGCACCAGTTGCGACGTGCGCAAATCGTACCCAACGCGAAACCGATCCCACCACTCCCGCGTGACTTCCTGGTGGGCCGCCAGGACCAAGTCCTTGCTGGGCTTGGCCGTCAGATAACTGACAATCGTCGTCTCGATGTAAACGCGCTGCTTCATGCGTTATTTCTCGTCCAGAATCTCAATGGGCGGCATGGCCTTGCCTTCGAGGTATTCCAGGCTGGCGCCTCCGCCGGTGGAGACGTGGCTCATCTTCTGGGCCAGGCCCATCCGCTCGACGGCCGCGGCACTGTCGCCTCCGCCGATGATGCTCACCGCGCCCGAGGCCGTCGCGCTCGCGATGGCCTGCGCCACAGCCCGGGTGCCCGCGGCGTAGTCGGCCGACTCGAACACGCCCATCGGGCCGTTCCACACAATCGTTCCGGCCTTGGCGATCTCATCGCCGAACGCCTGGATCGTCTTGGGGCCGATGTCCATGCCCATCAGATTGTCCGGGATGTTCGCGTCCGCGGTCGCGGCCGGTTTTCCGCCGGTCATGGCCTTGAAGTCAAACGTGTCAGTCGCCAGATGATCCACCGGCAAAAGGATTTTGCCGCCGGCCTTCTCCAGCAGGCTCTTCATCTCGGCGACCTGGTCCTCTTCGACGCGGCTCTTTCCGACCGCGGCGCCCTTGGCCTTGAGCAGCGTGTAGGCCATCGCCCCGCCGATCAGGATGCGGTCCACCTTGCCCAGCAGCGCGGAGATCAGCTTGATCTTGTCGGACACCTTGGCGCCGCCCAGGATCGCCACGAATGGCCTCTTGGGGTTGCCCACGGCCTCGGCGAGATACTTGATTTCCTTCTCGACCAGGAAGCCCGCGACGGCCGGGCCGCCCTTGGCCTGGATCGCCTTGGCCACGCCGTACATGCTGGCGTGCTTGCGATGGCAGGTGCCGAAGGCGTCGTTCACGTACACCTCGCCCAGCTTGGCCAGCGCCGAGACGAAATCGTCATGCACCTTCTGCTGCTGGGGCGTGAGTTTCTTGTCGGGGTTTTTCTTGGCCTTGTCGGGCATGGTCTCACCCGCGTTGAAGCGGACGTTCTCGACCAGCAACACCTGTCCCGCTTGGAGCGCGGCGACCATCTTATCCAGTTCGGGCCCGACGACTTCCTTGGGGCCAAGCTTGACAGCATCGGTCCCCAAGAAAATATGTTCCTGCTTCGTAAACGGGTTAATGCCCTTATGGGCTTTGCCCAGAAGCTCTGAAAGGCGGTCGGCGCAGGGTTTGAGGCTGCCTTCGGGGTCAAACGCGCCGTCCGGCCGGCCCAGGTGGCTGAGCAGCACAAGCTTGCCCCCCTGCTGCAAAACGCGTTGAATGCTCGGCAGCGCCGCCTGGATGCGGCGGTCATCGGTGATCTTTCCGCCCTGGAGCGGCACGTTGAAATCCACACGCATGATGACCGTCTTGCCCGCAACGTTGATGTCCGCGATCGTCTTCTTAGCCATGGTTCTATCCTCTTATTAAGGTTCATCGAGATTTGCCGGCGATGTTATGCTAAAAGTCCGGCCAGTCCGAAAATCGTAAGATTTCATGCCCCCATTCGCAAGCACTTACTGCCAGCCTGCGCCCCGCGCTCAACGCGCTGCGCCCTGCGGTCTTCCCGGGCAACCGCATTCGCGTAGCATGGGCATCTTGCCCATGAGTCTCACGGGCGTCCCGCCCGTGTCTTTGCTGTTGCTTTTGTCGTTCTTCCTATGAAGAAGAAAAAGAAGCGGAAGAAACAAAGCCACGGGCAAGATGCCCGTGAGACTCATGGGCGGGACGCCCATGCTACTCTTTCGGAGAACGCGATTGCCCTGTGCGGTCTTCCCGGTTCTTGGAAAAGGATTTCATCTCCGGCTGGCGTTGGGGTAACATATCCGCTGTACAGTTCGCCCGGCGGGCGAGGAGAACATAATGAGCTTTCCCCAGACACGACTGAGGCGATTACGGCAAAACGCGACGCTGCGCGATATGCTGGGTTCCTCGCCCCTTCGCCGCGAGGAGTTGATCGCGCCGCTCTTTGTCCGCGAAGGCCGGGCCCTCCACGCCGAGATTGCCTCCATGCCCGGGGTGTACCAGCATTCGGTAGATACCGCCATGGAAACGGTGCGGCAATGGAGCGACCTGGGAATCGTCGCCGTGCTGCTGTTCGGCGTTCCGGATCGCAAGGACGCCGTGGGTTCGGAAGCATGGAACGACCAGGCGGCCGTGCAGCGGCTGATTCGCGAGATCAAGAAGTCGCTGCCCCACATGCTGGTGGTCACGGACGTTTGCCTGTGCGAGTACACGGAACACGGGCATTGCGGAGTCATCAAGACCACTGCGCCGTCGAAGGAACACGGGCAGGATGCCCATGCCACGGTTGACAACGACGCGACGCTGGAGCTTTTGGCCAAGACGGCCTTGTCGCACGCGTCGGCCGGGGCCGATATCGTCGCGCCCTCGGCCATGATGGACGGGCAGATCCAGGCCATCCGCTCCGCGCTGGACGGGGGCGATTTCCAGACGACGGCGATCATGTCCTACGCGGTGAAGTTCGCCTCCTGCCTGTACGGCCCGTTCCGCGACGCCGCGGGGAGTACCCCGCAATTCGGCGACCGCCGAAGCTACCAGATGGACTACCGCAGCCCGCGCCAGGCCACCCAGGAAGCCGCCGCCGACCTGGCCGAGGGCGCGGACATCCTCATGGTCAAACCGGCCGGCGCGTACCTGGACATCATCGCCGACATCCGCCGGCGATTCGACGCGCCGCTGGCCGCCTACCAGGTCAGCGGAGAATATTCCGCCATCCGCGCTGCCGC
>CAZYDC010000245.1:0-7775 GCA_964646065.1 uncultured Planctomycetaceae bacterium
CTAGGTTATGTGGGGACTTTCGTAGTGCGTTAGGCACTTAAATTGGATGAGAACCGATAAACAGAAAGAGCCAATCAGGAGATTGGCGTTCCCAGGAGCCACGGATTTTGGCGAGTTCCCGGATTCCATGTTCTGCCGCAGGGGGTCGGACACCCTGATACCCGGCTACCGTTTTTTGACGATTTGGTAGCCACGCCCAGTAGGAGATGACCATCCCTGGATAGGCGCCCCGGAGCTAGCAGCGATCTCGGCTAATGCCCCGGCAAGATCGACCAAGCGCCAAACGGCCCGCGAGGTCTCCCCTCTTTCGATCTGCCGGGAAATGGTTTTGAGCTCGGCTACCAGATGGCTGGTGTCTCCAGAGATGATCTTCTCTATGCAGTCACGCAATTCGTCGCTTGGATTTGTTTCAGTCATATGGTTCTCCATTCGAGTTTGGTGCGCGAGTCGCCCTGGACATACACACGAAAACTGTGAGTTTCAGAGCCCCCGATAGACCTCTCGCCGGTGGGCCACGATTCGGATATCCACGATCTTCCGACGGTCATCGACCAAGAAGACCATTCGGTAATCGCCGATGCGAATCCGCCACAGCCCGCTTGCTCAGGCCAGTTTCACGGCGCCTGGTGGGCGAGGATTGTCGGCCAGCGAGATCGCCTTTCCGACTATCCGCGATTGAATCGATTTCGGCAGCTTGTCCAGCGACTTTTCAGCGCTGGCTTTGAAACTGACGTGATAGGCCATTTTCAGAGTCCAAGCCGTTTGCGCACGGATTCCAAGGGCACTGACGGCTCACGCTCCCTGCGCTTGGCCTCCGCGATGTCGCCCTTCTCCTGGGTAGACAATTCCTCAGCCTTCTTCTTTAGACGGCGAAATTCCCTTTCCGGGATCACGACAAACTTCTTTCCACCCATCCTCAATGTCTGCACGGTCATTCTCATGCCCTTCGCGTAGGAGGTCAAATGGATTGTATCACACACCAGGTTTAGTTTGAAGATGCGAAAATCGAGGGCAGACGCGGATTTGCCCAGATGCCACCCTCAAGCGACAACGGAAACAACGTCGCTTGAGGGTGGCACCCATCAATTGAGGAGTCATAGATCGCTAGCCCAACTTCGCCAACTATTGTTGTAAGTCCTTATTTTACGTTGAAAATGCTGCCGAGTCTTCACTACATCATTTTCATTTCGTCGGTCATTTCCAGGCGGGTCGGCGGGTGCAGGCTCAGCCGGTGTAGCAGGATGGCCTGGTGGGCCGAATTCGGGGACACCATACTAATTACAATCCTCAGCCTGAAAAGATAAGCCGAGTAGGGTGTGAAGAATCTTCGCGGCGTTGTTGTTGTTGCCGCGAAGATTCTGCACACGGAATCCTGGAACACGGGAAAATGTTATCCACGGGTAACGGCCCCGGCGAAGATTCCGTGTGCAACTCGCAGACGAGTCGCACACCCTACCGACTACTTAACAGACCCAATTTGCGTGGAGAAATTTACCCTGTCATTTCGTGTATTTTGACGCCCGATTGACCAAATTTGGCAGTCGGCAACTTCGGGACAATTTCGGGGACACCATACTAATTAGGGCCCTCAGGTTGACGGGTATTTAGTATGGTGTCCCCGTATTTCCACAAATACGAACCGGACGTGATTGATACAATTGGTCGAAAACACGAATCAGCGCGCCGTATTTGGGCGGTTGGGTGTGTCTATGAGTATAGATGGCGTATGCAAGTCCAATAGAAGTCTTAATCTCAGCGATATCTCCAAACCGTATCTTCATTAATTCACCCCAAGTCCACCAGGCCAAATTCAAGGACACCACACCAATTACCATCCTCAGCCTGACAAGATATGTATGGTGTCCCTGTTTTTCATATCTTCGCTTTTCTCAGTTTCTCAGCGGCCTCAGCGACTAATCGCTACTTCTTCATGCTCGCCAGCAGCGTTTGGGCGCACTGGGTGGCGAAGGCGGGGTTGTTCACGTCGCAGTCCATCTCGATCACCGGGATGTCCTTGCGGAGGTTCTTTTTGAGGGCCTCGAACAAGGCCGCGTTGGCCTTGGGCAGGTAAAACGCCTGGCCTTCCAGGTCGATCATGCTGACGCCTTTGAGCGGGATCAGCAGCGTGACCGGGCCTTTGGAAAGGTTGAGCTTGGCGGCGATGATTTCGCCGAGCTGGCGGCATTCTTCCTCGTTGGTGCGCATGAGCGTGACGTTGGGGTTGTGCGGGTAGAACGTGCGGCCTTTGAACTTTGCCGGCACGGTGTCGGGCGCCCAGAAGTTGACCATGTCCAGGCAGGAGGGGGTGACGATGGCGGGGACGCCGTTTCTGGCGGCGGCTTCGAGGCGCTTGGGGCCGGCGGAGAACACGCCGCCGACCAGTTCGTCGGCCCACTCGGTGGTGGTCAGGTCCAGCACGCCGCTGATCGCGCCGGATTCGATGAGGCTTTCCATCGTGCGGCCGCCGTTGCCGGTGCAGTGGAACACCAGCACTTCGTAGCCGGCCTTTTCGAGGATATCCTTGGCCAGGTTGACCGCGGGGGTGCTGTTGCCGAACATGGAGGCGGCGATGAGCGGTTTGTCGGCCCCGGCGGGCACGACGGTATCGACCAGTCCGCAGACGGCGCCGGCCGCCTGGGCGAACACGCGGCGGCTGATCTTGTTGATGCCGGCCACGTCCACGATGCTGGGGATCATTATGATGTCGGTCACGCCCACGTACCCGGACACGTCGCCGCCGGCGCAGGTGGAGACCATGACCTTGGGCACGCCCAGCGGCAGCACCCTCATGGCCGTGCAGGCGACGGACGTTCCG
Source organism: uncultured Planctomycetaceae bacterium (assembly GCA_964646065.1). Taxonomy (GTDB): domain Bacteria; phylum Planctomycetota; class Phycisphaerae; order SM23-33; family SM23-33; genus CAZYDC01. The sequence goes on from CAZYDC010000245.1 coordinate 2,816, forward strand.
CCGGTGCCGCCCAGCGCGATCACGCCGTCGAACTTATGCTGGGCGTAAAGCTGCGTGAGCACCACCGCGGCGCCCTGGCTCATGACGGCGACCGCCTCGCCGCGGTCCTTCTTGGCCACCAGGTCAGCCAGGTCCGCCCCGGCCGCCGCGGCCACCTGCCGGCGCGACACGTCGGCCTTGAGCAGCGGGGTATCCATCACGCCGGTATCGATCAGCAGCGTCTTATGCCCGCGCGACTCGATGCATTCCTTGACGAATCCATATTCCGGACCCTTGGTGTCGAACGCGCCCAACAGTGCGATGGTTTTCATGGTAGTCTCCTTGTGCAAATATGTAACAACAACAACGCCGACAGGCAAGCCAACTCTCAACATCGGCTTGCCTGTTGGCGCTTCTGTTCGTTTCACTTGCCTTGTAAGGGACTGTCCCCTTTTTCGGATACAGCCCCGAAAAAGGGGACAGTCCCTGTCTTCAGTCCGCGATCCTCACCTGGAACTCGTCGGAGTTCGCCTTGAGTTCCGGTGCGTACATGGCGCTGGCCTTGGTGGGCAGGGCGCTGAACTTGCCGGGGATTTCCGCCCGCAGGCGGTAGGAAACGCTGTGCGTGCCTCGGGCCAGCTCGCGAACGAAGAAGCTCACGCGCTCGTCGCGGAGTTCCATGTACGCGCCCATGTCGTTTCCGTTGTACCCGCTGCGGACCTCGACCGGCTCCATGCCGGAGGCCTTCATGTCCTCGAACAAAATGTACTCGTAATCGTTCTTGGACTCGATGCTCAGTTCGACCTCGATCAGGTCGCCGGACTTCAGGCTTGGCAGGTTGCCCTTGTCGTCCAGCTTGAGTTCCTGCCGGTCGTACTTGAGCACCTTCTGGTCCAGCGCCTGGCCGTGCTCGCCCTCGGCGTGGACCTTCTTGTCCACCTCGACGAGCTTGTAGAACTTGCGGTTGACCTTGATCTCCAGGCCGGCCTTGCGGATGAAATCCTCCAGCGTGAAGTTGGTCAGGTACGCGTTGAAGTACACCGGGCCTTTGCCCTTTTTCACCAGCTCGATCTTGTGCTCGCCGGTGGTCACGTCTTTGCCTTCCAGGACGACCTTGTTGTCGAAGGCGAAGAGATTGTCCTTGTCGATCTTGACGGTCTTGATTTCCTTTCCGTCGATCTTGACGGTCAGGGTCATGTCCGGTTCAGCCTCGCCGCTGGCCCGCAGGTAGTCGGCCAGGGCCTCGATGACGACGGCCGTGTCTCGCGTGCTGTTCCAGTACGAGGCGTGCTTGCGATTGTTGATGAGGTACTTCACCAGGCCGGCCGCCTTCTCGCCCTTGGGCTCGGTCGCGCACAGGAGTTTGAGGTAATACGCCTGGGCCTCGTACTCGCTGCCGTACCAGCACCACCAGAAGTTGTTGGCGCCCAGGTTCAGGTACGCCGTCTGGTTTTCCTTGTCGGTGACGAGGAACTGGTCGCAGTTGCGGATGAGCATGTCGCGTTTTTCCTTGTCGCCGATCTTGTGGCACGCCAGGCCGAACATCGCCTTGGCGTACACGGCCAGGTTGTTGCGGTCGCGATAGAGGAAGTCGCACATTTCCTTGTTGTCCGCCTTCTCATCGACCAGCACCATGTAGACGAACGCGTCGAGGTTGTCGGCCGAGGCCTTGTATTCTCGATCGTCCCTGGGCAGCTTGAGCCTGCGGAGCTGGTCGGCCTGGTAGCTCTTGAGCCAGGCGACGCCGCGTTCCAGCACGCCGGGCACAATGGCCACGTCGTTGGCGCGGGCGAGTTGCAACCCGTGGACCACCAGGGCCGTGGTGTGCGGCCAGGAACGCTCGCCGAAGCCGCTGAACCATCCCCATCCGCCGTCGGAGCACTGCATGGCGGTCAGCCGCTCCAGCCCGGCCTTGACCATGTCCTTGACGACCGCTTCGTCGAAGACGGGGTTCTTGACCTTGGCCGTGGCTCGGGACATGTACCCGCCGCTGTAGGCCCAATCCTTGGCCCGCGCGGCATCGTCGCCGATCTCCTGGGCATTCAGGTTGGTTCGCTTCTTCTGGACGGCCTTGAGATCCAGATGCATGTTCAGCAGGATTTTCTGCGTGATGACGGTCGGCAGGAACCGGGTGAGCGTGGCGTCGGTGCAGTCGTAGGGGTAATCGACCATGTAGGGCAGGGCATCGACCATCGCCCCGGCCAGCGTGGGCGAGTAGCGGATTTCCAGCCGGCTCTGCTCGGGCCTCCGCTGGGCGGGAACCTTGCAGGTGATCGTGCCGGTTTCACCTTCGGGCCGAATCACACCGCTGAAACTTTCGGTCTTCAACATGCCGTGAACGAAGACGGGGAATTCCATCTTCATCGCGTCGGACTCTTCGTCGGTGATAGCCTTCATCGTGATCTTGGCCATGCCGGGCTGCGTCACCCGGACGGTCCAATTTACGCGCGCCTCGCCCTGCGGATCGATCTCGACGGCCTGCGTTCGAGGGAAGCCTGGGAATGCGTTCTTCGCCATGTCCGGAACCAGCAATTCCAGCGTATTGCCCTCAAGCTCCAGGGAGACGTTCACCGTCTTCTTGGTCTTGAGATAGTTATGCACGTTGGCCGAGAGGACGACCTCGTCCGTCTGGACGAAGAACCTCGGGGCCTGGAGACGGATGATGACGTTCTTGGTGGTAATGGCCGTGGTCTCGGCCTGGCCGCAACGGGCGCCCGAGCCCATGGCCCAGACCTTGGTCATCCAGGTGGTGAGGTTCTCGGGCATGGTCACGTCCAGCGTGGCCGTGCCGTCCTTGTCGGTGGTGACCGCCGCCGCCCAGAAGGCCGCGTCGGCGAAGTTGCTGCGAATGGTCGGCACGGCGCCGGGGGCGGCCTCAGCCCCGCCGTGCGCGCCGGATTCGCCGACGCGTTCCTGGGCCTGCTTCTCGGCGGTGTTCCGATTCATCGCGAATTGCGCCCAGCCCCCCCCGGGCTTGCCATCGGCGGACTTCGCCTGCTCTGATCGCAATACCGATTTCTCGGCGCCCTCGAACACCCCTTGACCGCCGCCGCCTCGGCCGCCGCTCATCCTGCCCGAGTCCTCGTCTTGAAGCATATCGCCCTTCCGACGATTCCCCTTCAAATCTTCCTGGTCGGCGGACAGGCTGCCGAAGGCGCCCAGGAACGACATCCCGAATTTGCCGGGCGGGACCATGTTTGCGCTGCCCCGCGCAAGGCTGGTCTCCAGCGAAATGGAGTGGCTCCGCCGCCACTTCCAGAAGAACTCCTTGATGTCCGGCACGTTCGATCCGCCGGAAATATACTCCAGCGCCTTGTCGTACATCGTCACGACAGTGGTGCCCACAAACGGTTCCCCGGTCGGATCGGTCAGCTTGATTTTGATCTTCGCCTTCTGCCCGGGTTTGAACTTGTTCGCGTCCTCGGGCGCGGGCTGGGGCGCCGGCTTGCCTGTCGGCGCTTCTGCTGACACCACCTCCGCCGCGACCTTCAGCACACGGTCCTGGGGCGGCACGACGATTTCGCGAATCTCGCTATGCACCTTTCCGTCGGCGATGGTGAACGCCTCGACGAAGAAATTCGGCATGTCCTTTTTGAGGACCTCGATCTGCTCCAGCACGCTCTTGCCCTTGATTCGCAGCACCTTGGGCGGCAGGCCGATGCCGTTGCACGAGCGCACGAACAGCACGACCGCGGCGTCTTTGTGGTTGGTGTTGACCATGAGCTGGACCTTGTCGGAGGGCTTGTACTGCTGCTTGTCCGTCACCAGTTCGATGTCGTTGAACCGGAACTCGCCGCCGTCGAAGCCCTGGCCGATGACGCAGAAGACGTACCCGCCCTCGATCGAATGGCCCTTGGCGTCGGTGAGCGTGTAGCTCAGGCGATACTGACCGGCTTTCGACGCCTTGATTTGCTCCCTTGCCCGGCCTTCATCGCTGGTGTCCAACGCCCACTTCTGGACCTCGGTCTCGACGGGCTTGAGTCCGCCGGTTTCCTTGTTATTCTCGTAGCTGATCGCCAGCAACCGCAACTCGCCTTTGCCCTGCACGCCCTTGGAATCGAGCGTCTGGGCGAACAGGCTGACCTCGACGTCGTCGCCGACGCGGTAGTGGCCGCGATTGACCCACGCGTACACCTTGAACGGTTTGCGGGCCACCAGCACCTGCCCGCTGCCGACGATCGTGCGGCGGGATTGGTCGGTGACTTCGGCGCTGATTTCGTATTTATGGTCGGTGTCGCCCATGGCGGCCTTGGCGACGGCGGTGTCGATCTCGACCTTCACCGTGCCGTCGGCCCCGATAGGCGCCTCGGCCTCGGCGACGATCTCCGGTTGCTGCGGCGGCGCCCAGCTCCACCAGGCCATGATCGGCCGTTTGCAGCCCCACTCGTGCCAGCCTGGATACCAGTCGTAGTCGTAGCAGAACCACCAGTAGCCCGGGCCGTAGAACCAGTCCCACGGTGCGGCCGGGCACCAGTCGTTGGAATAGCTGGTTCGCGTGACCTTGTACTTGACCTTGGCCTCCTTGACCGGCGAGCCGAACAGGTACTTGGCCTGGATCGTCGCGGTCACTTTGTCGCCCAGCATCACGGGCTCTTTGGGGGCTTCGACCTTGACCTCGAATTCCGGCTTCTTGTACTCCTCCAGGCGGAAACTGCTTCCGCCGCCGCAGGGGTTCATGTCCGGAGTGTCCTGGGGCAGGAAAATGTAATACTGACCGAGCGTGGCCTCCTTGGGCAGCGTCAGCTCGCCGTCGAAACCGCCGTACTCGTCGGCGGTCAGGCGCTTCTCGAACACCTTTTCGTTCTTGGGGTCATTCACGCGAACCAGGAAGCTCTTGCCCGCGAACGGGCTTTTGCCCTCGCGGTCGTACTGCGCCTGGTTGACCCAGAACTTGAACTTCACCGGCTGGGCCGGGCGATACACCGGACGGTCGGTCATCACGAAAACCTTGCTCTCGTTGTACTGTGCGTCGTACCCGCCG
>CAZYDC010000246.1:0-7701 GCA_964646065.1 uncultured Planctomycetaceae bacterium
GTTTGTTCTGTTACAAGACCTTCGATTTTTCACCACTTAAATTGGAGGAGAACCCGATTTCGGGATTCGGGAATCGGGTTTCGGGATGGGGTAAGACGCTGTCACGAGCCTCTTCGCCGTTTCTACCCGAAACCCGAATCCCGAAACCCGATTCCCGCTTTCAGGTCTTCACGCTGTCGAGCATGACGAAGGAGATGGGGCCGAACAGGAGGATGGGCAGCCAGGCGGCGATGGTCGGATCGACGTTCATGTACCGGCAGATGTAGATGAAAACGTAGAACATGGCCACGATCATCAGGCACAGGGAGGCGGAGGCCTTGATGTTCCGTTCGCGCGAGAGGATGAACGGCAGGCCCAGAAGCAGCATGACGATGTTGTTGATCGGATCGGTGAAGCGGATGTGCCTCGTCAGCAGGGCCGCCTTGCGGTCGGGGACCTTCTTCAGGTTGATCAGTTGGGCCAGGCTCTTGGAGGACATGTAATCCAGGTAGCGGCTGGACTGGCGAAGGTCGATGTCGCGGGTTTTGAGGTCGCTGGGAAAAAACAGGTTTCCGCCGTCGATCTGCCAGTAGCCGCCCTCGGCCCCTTCGGCCCAGAGGGCCTGGGTTCCGCGGATGGTGCCGAGCATTTCGCCGTGGGCGGCGCGGAAGGTGAACTGCGGCTCGATGAGCCTTCCGCCTCGCGGTTCCTCGCCGGCCTGCGAATCGGGGTTGGTCGTGGCGGACCGTGCCGGGGCCGGGTCCGGCTCGAATTTTTGGGCCGTGATGGACAAACCGTAATTGACGTCGCCCACGTCCACGTTCTTGGCGCCGCTGGCCAGCAGAGCGGCCTCGAAAGCCTTCATCTGCTCGGGCGCGAGGTTCTTGTCGCTTCGCTCCTTCGCCTCGATCGCCGCGATGATGGCGTCCGGGCCCGCGACGGTGAAAACCCGCTGGCAGTCGGGCGTTTCCTTCCAGTCGGCGCCAACGCCCTTGATCTTTCCGTCGGTGAAACGCCAGCCGAACTTTTCCTCTTTGGCCGTCGCGCCCGAGATGACGCCCACGGCCGTGCCATCCGGCGACCGCGCCAGCACCAGCGGATGGTTCATCGTGCGGGTGTTCGGGTCCAGTTTCGGGGAGTACCAGACCGACCCGGCCTCGTCGACCATCAGGCGCACGCGGATTTCCTTCTCGCCCGGCAGCTCGTCGCGGCTTCGCACCATTTTGTCGGCGATGTTGGGGATCAAATACTCCTGATCGCAGATGATCGCCACGTCCAGCAGCACCGCGAAAAGGAAGATCGGCACGATCACGCGATGCAGGCTCACTCCGCTGGCCAGGATCGCCGTCAACTCGTTGCTGTGGTTCATGCGCGCCAGGGTGAAGGCGGCCGAGGCGATAATGATGATTCCGCCCAGTTCGATCACGTAGGCGGGGATTTGGTAAAGATAATAGCTGGCCATGTTCTGGAACTTCTCGACGCTGGAGGTGTTGCCCTTGAGAAAATCGTCCAGGTTGAAGTTCAGGTCGATCACCACGCGCAGTGAAATGATGATCACGAAGAACAGCAGGGCCGTGTAGAGGAAGGTGCGGATGATGTATCGGTCAAGCGTCCTCATGCACCGTCATCTCCGGACCAGTTTGGCGTAGACCGCGACCGTCCCCACGAGCAGGAAGCCCATTCCGCCCCAGATCATGGCCATGCCCACCGCATCGGTGGACTTGATGTTTTCGATCATGTTCCTGCCCGAGAGAATCAGGATTAACACGGCGATTCCCGGCAGCGCCCCGACCGCGAAGGCGCTGATGAACTGCCCGCCCTTCGAGATCAGTCCCAGGGCGGCGCCCAGTGAGACCAGCAGGAAGCAGCTCAGGCTGAAGGCGGCCCGGCAGTGGATCTCGGCCTTGATCTCGTTGAGGATCGACGCGGCGCTTTGCGAGGCGACGTTGCCAAGTTCCACGGCGATCCGCCGGTTCCGGGTGCAGGGCAGGCTGCCGTCGGCCTTGTCGGGAGTCATTTGCGCGTCGCGGTACAGTTCCTCGGGCGTCAGCGTGGTGACGCTGTCCAAAACGTTCTTGGGCAGGGGCAACTGTCCGACCTCGAAAACCGCCCGGCGCTCAGGCTGGCGGTCGGTCGGGCTGGTCCGCTCCACCGGGCCATGAAGACTCAGGTTCACCTGCGACTCGCCCGACAAGTTCGAGCTGGTCGCCGCCACGACCGCCGTCGGGCCGGTGTACGTCTCTTCCGGCCTTCCGTCCTTGAGCACCTGCACCCGCACGGGCTGATCGCCCTTGGCGATCAACTCCACGTAGTATTTGTCCGAGCGATTGTCGTCGGCCGTCACCAGCTTGGCCACCGGCGCGAAAATCACATATTGCATCCGAACGACCCGCGCGGCAGGCCCGCTCCCCACCGTCTGCTCCCGCACCAGCCCCCGGTACGGTTGGCCCTGGGCGATCGCCGACTCCACGTCGCGGGCCATGTTGTCGTGCAGGATTTCCCGCTGGATGTCCGTCAACTTCCGGGCGATGCCGGCGTTGGAATAGGGGCTGGTCAGGGTCTCCAGCATCCGGTTCCAGTCCATCATCATGGCCCGCTCCTGAAGCGGGTTGAGCAACGAGATCGCGCCCGGCTGGGTCTCCTCGTTGAATTCGATCTGGCTGCCGGTGCGGAAGACCACCGGATTGGTGCCGAACCACCGTATGAATAAGTCGTCCCCGGCCTGGCTCAAATTCACGACCGCCTCGCTGGCCGCGAAAATCTTGATGTGATTCTCGTCCTTGACGTCGGCCAGGACAAAACCGTGCAGGACGTCATGCGCCTCGTCCACGTAATCGGCGTGGACGATCCGGGAGCCAACCCTCAGGTAGCTGCGAGACCGCAACTGCCGGTACGCGACTCCCCGCGCGTTCTCCATGGCCAGCTTGCTTCCGGTGACCATGTGCGGCGCCACGAAATTGCTCAGAAGCACCGAGCATCCGGTGACGATCAGCCCCAGCACCATCGCCGGGCGCAGCAGGTTCATCGTCGAAATGCCGCTGGCCCGGCAGGCGAGAAACTCGTTGTCCTGGCTGAACCTGCCGTAGACGACCGTGGTGGCGAACATGGCCCCCACCGGTAGCGTCATTGCCAGCATCACCGGCAGCAGGTACCCGAACAGCGCCAGCACCTGCTCAGCCGCCAGGCCCTGCTGCTTCCGCAACGGTTCGATGATCGCGATCACCGTCAGCACCAGCGTAAAGGCCACCAGCGCCAGAAGCGTCACCTTGGCCAACTCGCGCGCTATATGAAAATGTATCGTTCGGATCAACCACGGCACTCCGGCACAGCCAATGCCTCTTACAACGGCTCGGACATTTACAATACTTTAACCGAAAGGTTTGCGGAAGGAAAGAAGAACGTAGAGCGTGGCGCGTGAAGCGTAGAGCGTAACGGCAAAGAAAAGAGCCCGCGGGGCCATGTGACCGGTGCGGGCTCTTTGTTTTTGCTGTTTCTTCGCTGTTACGACCTACGCCCCACGCGCCACGCTCTACGGTCTTACATCTTCCGAATCACTCCGACGACCACTCCCTGGATTTCCACGTGGTCGACGTAGATCGGGCGGAATTCCGAATTGGCCGGTTGGAGCCGGACGCGGTTCTTCTCGCGATAGATGCGCTTGAGCGTGGCCTCGCCCTGATTCAACAGGGCCACGACGATCTCGCCGTTGTCGGCCTGCGTGCGGCGCTCGCAGATCACGTAGTCGCCGTCCTGGATGTGGTCGTCGATCATGCTCTGGCCTTTGACGCGAAGAGCGAACGTGCCGTCGCGGCTGGCGAACATTTCTTCCAGGTCCAATTCCTGACGGTCCTCGACGGCCTCGATGGGCGCACCGGCCGCGATCTGCCCGACCAGCGGTAAGCGCCCGGGGCCTTCGTCCTCGAACTGAAAATCCTCAGACACCACCAAAGAGCGTGCGCTGTGCTTGAGCCCCCGGTGCAGCAGCCTTTTTTTTTCGAGCGCCCCCACGTGCTCGAACACGGTGACTTTTGTAAGACCCAGATGGTCCCCGATTTCCTGCATGCTCGGGGAATAGCCGTTCCGGCTGCGGAAGTCCCGAATGAACCTCAGGATTTCCAACTGCCTCGGTGTCACCGTCGATATCGCCATATTCGCTCTCCTGGCCGGCGGCTTTGCAAACCGCGAAGCCTCCGGCAGATACTCTTGTGCCCCGGCGGTCGGGCATGACCACTTCGCCCGTCCGCGCCGATGCGGCACGAATGACTCGTTCCAAACTCGCCGACGGGATTCGCTCCCAGGCGATTCCCGACGGACCCACGCTCACCAGCGGCGCCTGCAGGCCCAGGCTCTTGGCCAGGTCCAGCACACTCACTTCCGACCGCGTCGGCGGCAGCACCATCGGCTCGCACGACTCCGGCCAGATGTTCACAAAATCGCCGCCGGGCCCAAAGAGACAAACAGGTACATTCACCATAACGCCACTGCCTTCCTTGGCTTCGCCAGCCCTTGCGGGCATTCCCAGTGTTGGCTCGGCCGCATCTATTTGGTCTTTGTTCGTGTCACTCTAGCCTAACGTCGGCCAAACTCAAAGAAAAACTTTAAGAGATTTTGGTGAAGTGAATTTTTTCTTGCAGCCCCTGAAATGCTGCCCGGCGACCGCCGCGTCCGAACGCAACCGCTTAATAGAAGTGGGAGATACCCGACCGACGAATCAAGACGGAAGTCAGATCATGTCCCTTCTCTCCAACCCTTCCGCCTTTGGCGGCTGCGATGCGATGTCTGCGCGGTGAAAGGCATCCGGATCGTCGAGGTCGCTGTCGTCCGGCGGAATGATTTTCAAATCCTCGATGTCCCCGTCATCGTCCGGAGGGCGAATGGGCGGCGCCACGCGAGCCGGGGGCCGAACCGGAGGCTGCCAGTCGCTCACCGCGAAGACCGGGCCGGTTTTCATGATCCGCGCGACAAGGTTGAACAAGAGCGCCTGGATGCACGCCGACACCAGCACCCCGAAGAAGCTCAGGACGCTCAGAAAGAAAGCTCCTCCCACTGCGCTAGGGTGAAATCTGAATATCGTCATGATGCAAACCGCCGCGACAACGGCCCCGACAACCGCGATAGGCACATGAAACAGCACCCACACCCAGACATTAATCTTCTTGAATTCGATCCACCGCGTCGATTCATCCATTGGCAACTCCCTATAGACTCTTGGGTGCATCCCGCATGGCTGGTCCTGCTTTGTCGTTCTTCGTCGTTACGCCCCTCGCTTTTCGCCCTTCGCCCCTCGCCCTTCGCCCCTCGCCCTTCGACTTCCCAATCGCTCCCCTGCGGGTCGCGGCTAAACATTTCCACGCCCTTCGCTGTTCTTCTTCTTCGCCGTTACGCCCCACTCCCTACGCCCCACGCCCTACGGTTTCTTCTCTTCCTTCGGGGCCGGCGGGACCGGTTGGCGATATCGCACCACTTTGGAAATCCGCAGGTCGTCCAGTTCCATGTTGGGCGAGCCGATGGCCAACTCCGGGCCTGTGCTTCGCGGGAGATTGGGTTTGTATTCCCAGGCGATGAGTTTTCCGTCCACAAACAACTGCATCATGTCCTTGTCCCAGCACGCGGCCATGTGCCGCCAAACGCCCGGTTGCCAGGCCCCCGCGTATCCGTTGGCGTAACAATTGCACAGGCCGTGCCAGCCGGAGGAGAACCCAAAGCCCACATGCGCGTACTGGTCCATGCCCAGCCACATGCCGTCCATTCCGGGAACCATCACCACCGGGTGCGACAGTCCGTCGGCCGAGGGAGTCAGCGTCTTAAACCACACCTCCATCGTCCCCTGCCGGCAGTCGAAATTCTCGTTGGCCGAGCACGCGACGTACCCCCCCGCGCCAAGCTGAAGGCACTTGCCATGCACGCCCTCGCCTTCCTTCGACAGGGCCGCCTTCTGCTTGACGAAGAACACGTCTTCGTCAAACCACTTCTGGAAGTCCAGCAAGAGCAGCGTGTCCTTGTCCTTGGTCATCGCCTTGGCGGGCGGCCAGGGCAGCTCCGGCATGCCCGGATAGCCGGCGAACACGTCGTCGATCCAGGCCTCGGTCGGGACCGCCGGCGGATTGTCGATGTCCAGGATGTACTGCCCGGCTTCCTTGATGTCCAACTTCGTTTCGTACTGTTTCCAATCTTTGGTCAGAGAGATGGGCGGCTGGCTCGTGGGTTCGGACCAGCGGTCCTTGAGCAGTTGTCGGCACTCGACGCCGAGTTGGCCTTCGCCTCGCGCCCAGAACCGAACGGTGAGCGTAAGTTTGCGCGGGATCGGAATATAGTAGTATCGCACGACGCCCTGCTGGCTTTTGGCGGCCTTGATCTTGACGCACCGGCTGCCGGTGTGCGCCTGGGCCTTGTCGTCCGGGCAGGTGACCTCCGCGCCCCACTGAGCGGAAATGTTCCAGGTGCGCGGCAGGTACGTTTCCGCCTTCGCCGGTTGCGTTGCCGTCTGCGCGGTGGGCACCGGCGGCTCGACAAACTCGAACGAAGGGTTAGGCAACAGGTTCACCGGAGCTTCAGGAGTTTGGGCTGATGCACCGACACACGCGGACAATAAAGCGGTCAGCACCGCCAAATGACGAATGACGAATGACGAATGTCGATTACTGATTTGACGGATTACATTGTCTTGGTGAAATTTCATTGTGCCTTACCTCAATTCTCGACTGACTCTGTGCATTCAGCCCCGCGCTAAGGCGAGGGGGTTCGTTGTTCTTCGCCGTTCAATCGTCATTCGTCATTTGCTCCCCGCCCACAGGCCCACGTTGCCTTGTTTGGCGATGAAGCCCAGGTTTTCCAGGTACATTCGATAGCGTCCGTTGCCTTCAAAGCCGCCCAGTTTGCCCAGGCCGCCGCCGATGATTCGCCCGTTCACCAGGTTCCGCAGGTCCACCTGGTCCAGGAACACGTACGTCAGCTTTTGCCCCGCCGAGTTCGTCGCCACCACGTCGGTCTGGATCAGCACTTTCTTGCCGACCACCATCGCCTTGTGGGCCTCGACGGCCTTGGCGTAGAACGGGTGGTTCTCCTCCAGTCCGACGGTTCCGATATAATAAATGTCCTGCACCTCGGTGCCCAGTTTCACCTTCAGGCCTCGTGTGCCGATGACGTCGGTCACGATGCCCTCGGTGGGCCGTTCGCGGGCGACCGTCAGACCCAGCAGGCCTGAAAGGGCCTCGTCCATCTTGGGCACGGTCAGGAAATCCACGTCGCGGACGACCTTCTCGGGATGCGGGTTCACCCACTCGTAGCCGGTGATCAGGACGCCCTTGTGCATCGGGTTGTCGCCCCGCCAGGCGACGAACGCCCCGTAGCGGGCGATGGCGTCCTGGAAGCGGGTGGGGTCTTCCCACCAGCCCAGCACCTGCCGCTTGTCCACGATCTCGATGTCCACGCCCGTGCCGTCGTCGTAATTGACGTGGTACGCGAAGGGCTTCTCGCCCCACCACGCGTAGGTGTGCAGGAAGATCAGCACGTCGGCCTTCTGAGCGACCTTGATGCCCTTGATCGCCTTGGGCAGGTCCTTGTTCGCGCCGGAATTGCTGTACAGGCACAAGGCCGCCTTGGGCGTGCCGGCGATTTCAAACGGCACTCCGCCCAGCACCTGGCGGCCGGTGGGCAGCGCCCGCAGGTCGTTCTCGCCCTGGTTGCTGAAGCTCACGACGCCCTTGTCCTTGTCGTCGCGCA
>CAZYDC010000247.1:0-7700 GCA_964646065.1 uncultured Planctomycetaceae bacterium
CCTACCCCTCCTCCCCGCTGAACCGTAACACTCGCTCAACCCGCTAAACAATTACTGTGTTTTGAGGCACGGGTTGTGGACTGGGCTTGCACTCCACCCCAGTGTACCGCCGACACGCCCTGGATGCCAGCGATGATGCAACCGCGGGCGCATGTCGGTTTTCTGGTTTGCCGTGTGATCTCAAAGCGCCATAGGGTGCCCCACTGCGCCGACAAGCAAGCTGGATCTTACGTCGGCTTGCCGGTCGGCGACGCGCGACCTTGCCAGAAGAAAGAACCCGGGTATTTGGACATCCGCTCAGAATAACCGCCTCAATAGAAGCGCCGACGCGTTATTTCCCGAAAACCGAAATGCACCCTGCAATCGCCTCGCGGAGCGCGCCCTCATTCTCATGGATTCCAAAGCGACTGCGATATGTTAGACTGAGAACCGGATTACCGGCACTCCGGATGGTCCGGGGTAGCCCGCGCGGGCGTTGCGTTTTTGCTCCGCGCTTTATGAACGGCTGACGAGGGTCCCGGCGAGAAGTCGCTTCGCACTATCGGATGAAAGGCTTTGTCCATGTCCCGACGACCTTATGTTTTGATCGCGCTTTGTTCGCTGGCCCTGCTGGTTTCGTGCATCGGGTGTCCCAGCGGCGAATGGTCCTCGCCCTCACCGGCCGGGGCGCCCCCGGCGGCGGCGACGGCGGCGCTGACGACCTATGACCTCAAACTCGGCGACGCCCTCATGGTGGCCGGCGGCAAGACGGCGGCGCCGGCATTGATGAAGGACACCTTCGGGCCGGGCATGGACGGCACAAAGGTGTCCGGCGACCGCGACAGGCCGGTCGAAATCCGCTACGCGTGCAAGGACGTTCCGGAGGGCGACTATTGCGTGGGGCTCAAGGTGCTCTCGCCCAACAAGAGCTACTTCGGCGTGGGCGAGCAGGTCACGTACCAGTTGGAACTGCACCATAACGACGTTCGCCAGGTCTGGACCGGCTGCACCGAACCGCTGCGGCCCCAGAACGCCGCCGAAAAGATCTCCTACCAGGTCGAAGTGCGGCTGGACAAGCCCGTGCATCTCAAACCGGGCGACGTGCTTCGTCTGGCCTGGCCGGCCGACTTCGACCTGGTCGTCGGCCCGATGCGCCTCTACAACTATAAGCCCGCCGGGGCGGTCACGGTCTGCGCGCCTCCGTACAACGGCGCCCGCAGCCGCTGCCTCTATGCCGACTGGGGCCAGACCCATCGCTCGCCCGACCAGATCGCCCAGGTCTGCACCCTGACCAACCCGGGCGTGCTGGCCCACACCTACCATCTCACGGTCCAGGCGCGGGACTACTACATGGTCCCGCTCATGCCGGACGAAGAAGAGAATCTCGCGCTCCAACCGGGGCAGTCGGCGACGCGAACCTATCCGTTCAAGCCCAGCCCGGCCGGGCAGGAGCGCCTGACGCTTGTCGCCGAATCGGAAGGCATGTTCCCGGCCTTGCGGGTCGCGAAGTTCTACGTTCAGGACCGCGCGTCGGGTCCGCGCCCCAACACGTACCTCAGCGGCCCGGATTGGGAGATGTGCTACGCTCCGGGCGTGGAACCCGGCGACGCGCCGCCCGCCGGCGCCGCCTGGACGAAAATTTCCGTGCCGTCGGTGCAGTCCAACAAGGAGACGAAGAAGGGCGCAGGCCCGGGCGGCGCGGACGTCCGGATCGACCATCATTGCGCCTGGTATCGCAAGAACTTCGCCGCGCCGGCCAACATTCAGGGCGAGCGAATCATCTTGAAGTGCGAATCCATTTTGTCCGAGGCGTGGTTCTATGTGAACGGCAAGGCCGTGGGGCACGAACTGCACGGCGCCCAACCGTTCGAGGTGGACATCACCGACGGGTTCAAGCCGGGTCAGCCCAACGAACTGCTGATCGCCGTGCGCGACTGGCTGGCGTATTCGCCCAAGAACCTGGAGCGGGCGCGCAACGGCGAGCCGCTGGTCGTGCGGCAGGACCTGGAGGACCTGGCGACCTATTCGTCCACGGAGGTGATGGGAATCCTTAAGCCGCTGTACCTGGAGGCCAGGCCGGCGGTCTCGGTGGACGACGTGTTCATCGTTCCCAGCGTGCGGGACAAAACGCTCAGGCTCAAGTATCGGCTCATCAACAAATCGCCGCAGGACCAGGACGTGACGGTCGCGCCCAAGGTCCTGGACGAAGGCTGCCAGATCGACGCCAAGGGCATGACCCGCGGCGCGGGCGGCAAGGCCCCGGAGATGTTCCCGCCCAAGCGCGTGACGATCCAGGCCGGCAAGACGGCGGAACTTTACTTCGACGCCTCCTGGAAGAATCCCAAGCTCTGGTGGCCGCGCGACCCGTCCCTTGGGACCCGCGCGGGCGGGCTGCCCGCGGGTCCGCACCTGTATTGCCTGGCGACGACGCTGCAGCCGGCCTCCGGCGCGGCGGATTGCCGCCAGGACCGCTTCGGGTTCCGCGAGCTTTGGATCGACGGCTATTCCTGGCGCCTCAACGGCGTGCGGGTGAAGCTGCGTGGTTCGTACACCAATTCGGGCAACTGCTGCGATTTCGGTCCCGGCCATCCGTTCTGGAACATCTGGGAACCGGACAAGCGGCTGGACGCGTACTGGGCCAGCCAGACCGACCAGTTCCGGAATTGGGGCCTGGACATGGTCCGCACGAATTTTGACGACTCGTGCGACATGGCCGACGAGGTCGGGCTGATGATGAAGAAGCAGACCCAGTACGCCGGTTTCTGCCAGCCTACGTTCACTTTTAACGACAAGTTCTGGGAAGGCGGGCGGGACACCAACGTGCGACAGATGAACGTCTCCAAGAACCATCCCTCGGTGGTGTACTGGGAGGCGGGCAACGAAACCATGTGGGTGCAGATCTTCCTGGGCGAGGTGCCCAAGGCCTTCGCCAGCCATTGGCAACTCAAGATCTGCCAGGCGATGCGGGAATTCGACCTTCAGAAGAGGCCCATCGACTGGGACGCCGACAGCGACCTGTTCGGAAAGTGGGAAACGCATTCCCTGCACTATCCGCGCGAACTGATCGTGTATCCGGACATCCCCAACAGCGCCTGGTGGGGGCCCTGGGACGGAAAGACGCCCATCGACTACATGTTCGGGCCGATCACGCTGGGCAAGAAACCCGTCAACGTGGGCGAGTCGTTCTGGTTGACCCCGAGTCTGCCCTACCAGCCGACGATCCTCATCGGCGACCAGGCCTACGCCGGACGCGACAACGAGTTCAGGGCCTGGCAGGACATCACGCGATTCTTCCTCGACGGATATCGCGACGCCGAGTTCACCTACATGGACACGCAGCCGCTGCTGCCGCCCCATGACTTCACGCCCTTCCGCCCGCAAGTGACCATTCTCAAGCAGGAGACCTCCGAGTTCTACGGCGGGCGCACGCTGCGGCGCGACGTCAACATCCACAACGACATCTGCCGCGCGGCTGAACTCACGGTGCGCTGGAGCCTGACGGCCGACGACGGCCGATCGATGGTCGGGCCGCGAACGAGCCGTTTTGACCTCGACGCCGGCGAACTCAAGCGGTGGGGCATCGACGTGTCCCTGCCGCGCGTGAGCGAGCCGGTCGCCGCGACCTGGCGCGTCGAATTGCTGGAGGGCCAGAAGGTGCTGCACGCCGACGAGCAGCACTGGAAGATTTTCCCCTCGTTTTCTGTGGCGCAGCCGCCCTCGGCTGTGGCCTTGTTCGACCCCGTCGGACAGACCTCCGCCGACCTGGACAGGATCGGCCTGAAGTACACGCGAGTGACCGACCTGGCGAAAGTTTTCAGCATAACGGCGGGCAGGTCGCTCATCATCGGCAAGGACGCCTTCAAGCAGGCCGTGCAGGGCGCCTACCGCGAGGCGCTGACCGCCTTCGTTCGAGGCGGCGGAAAAGTCGTCATCCTGTCCCAGGACCAGGCGCCGGACTTCCTGCCGGTGAACGTGCAACTGGGCAAGGGGCGCAAGACGACCATGACCTTTGTCCGCGCGGGCGATCACCCGGTCATGCGCGGCCTGGCCGACGAGGACATGCGCTGGTGGGCGGACGATCACTACGTCGCCGACGGAAACTACCAGAAACCCACGCACGGGCGCTGGCTGCCCCTGGTGGACGTGGGCACGCCTGACGGCATGACGCAGTCGCCGCTGTTCGAAATGTACGACGGAAAGGGCAGCTTCATCCTTTGCCAGATGCTCCTGACCGAAAAGGCGCTGGTTGCCCCGCAGGCAGGGCGGATGCTCCAGAACCTGCTGGATTACCTGGCCGCGCCCGGCAGCTTCCGCACAGGGGGGCGCACGGCCCTGCTGGCCGGCGCCGCCAGCGCCCTGCCGGCGGCCCTGACCCAGGACCACCTGGAGTTCACGGACCTCAATCGCCGCGGCGATCGATTGACCGCGGGCAAATTTGACGTCGCCATCGTGGACGTGCCCACGGCCTTGGACGACGCGACGGCGGCGGCGCTGCAAACGTTCGCCCAAGCCGGCGGCCACGTGCTGCTGCACAAGGGCACGCCCGAAAAGCAGGCGCTTCTGGAGAAGCTGCTGGGCGCTCGCCTGCGATTTTTCCCGCTGGACCAGGAGCCTCAGGACATCCAGAACCACGTGGTGCGGATGACGGATAGCGGACTGTTGGCGGGGATTTCCAATCACGACCTCGCCTGGCTGTCGCCGAAATACCTGTCCATGCTTCGCTGCGAGGGCAACGGTTCGTCGAACTACGACGGCGGCTGCCCGCCGCAGGAGCGCGTGGCCGATTACTTCTGCTGGCCCGCGGACGACGCCGGCGGCAAACTCGTGCGCCTGACCCGCCCCGGGGCGATCCTCCAGACGACGGTGGGCAAGGGGTACATCGTGCTGAGTCAACTGCGGTTCGATCAGCCGATCCCAGAGGTGGCGCTGGTCGCGCAGCGTCTGCGGGGCCTGCTGCTGACCAACCTGGGTTGCCAGCTCAAGGGCGACGGCGACGCCGCCCACGTCCGCCGCGTACGCCTCCGGCAATACCAGTACGCGACGGTCGACCTGAGCGCCTACACTAATCGCGGGCTCAAGGACGACAAGGAAAAGAACATCGTCGGCTGGTCCAACCAGGGCGAGAACGACGTGCGGGAACTGCCGACCGGAATGCAGACGTTCGCGGGCGTTCCGTTCCAGATCGCCGCGCCCAGGTGCGCCATCGCGCTGTACTCCACCAGCGTGGGCAACTCCGGCCTGCCCAGAGCGGTCAAGGGCATCAAGATCGGCCAAAGGGCGGACGCCCTGTTCTTCATGCACGATGCCGCCTACGGCTCCGGGAAATGCCAGTTCCGGTACGTGGTGCATTACGAGGACGGCGGCAGCGTCGAGGTGCCCATCATGCTTGACGAGCAGGTGTCCGATTGGTGGCTGGACCCCGGCGAGTCGGAGGCCGGCGAAGCCATGGTCAAGGCCGGCGCGTTCCTGGCCTGGAAGGGGCAAAACCCCATGACCAAGGCGGTGAAGATCGGGGGCGTCGGAATTTGGGGATACGAGTGGGCCAACCCGCACCCCGAAAAGCTCGTCATGGACATCGACTTCCAGGTGCCGGATAACGCTCCATATTACCAGACCCTGCCGCTGCTGGTGGCGATCACGGCGGCCACCATGCAGGCCGACGAGGGCATCGTGACCGGCGTGATCGACACGCGAGGCATCAAGGTCAAGCTCGGCACGCAGGAGAAAGAGATCTACTACATCGGCGTGGGCGGCATCGAAAAGAATCATCCCTATTACGCCGCGGCCGTCGAGGCGCATAAGGCAATGGTGCTCGGGCGGAGCGTCAAGATCGTCTATGACGTGGTCCGACAGAACAACGCCGGGCAGAGCATCGCCTACGTGTACCTGGGCGGCGATACGCAGGCCGGGAACCTGGTCAACGGAAAGGTCTTGGCCGACGGGTTGGCCAAGCTCGGCGAGTTCGAGGGCAACGACCGGCTGCGAATGTACCTGATCAACGTCGGAGAGCCCGCCAAGTGGCGCAAGGTCGGAATGTGGGGGGAAGCGAAGAAATGACGAATGTCGAATGACGAATGACGAATGACGAATGAAAGACGAAGAATAACGAAACCCTGGAGCCTGCGCGGGACCGAACGTCGGGAATTGGCTTACCGCAGCTTCAAGGCGTGTTACAATCCCGCAAATTACTGACGGCGTCCGTCAGCAGGCAGATGCATAGGAAATGTCTCGGATGACAAACAGAGAGAGATTCAATCGCGTGCTGAATTTTGAGCCCGTCGATAGATTGCCCGTGCTGGAATGGGCGGGCTGGTGGGACAAGACCCTTACCCGCTGGTACGCGGAGGGTTTGCCCGCCGAATTGACCGATGGCGGCGACATCCGCGATTACTTCGGCCAGGATTGCCATCGGCAGTATTGGATCGCGCCGCCCGGCCGGAAGATCGTCGCCACCCGGGAAGAGTACCTCGCCTTGAAGCCGACTCTCTATCCGGAGCACCCGTTCGACCGCGAACTGGTCAAAGGCTGGGCCAAGCGGCAGAAGACCGGCGAAATGGCCGTGTGGATGTCGCTCGAAGGCCCGTTCTGGTTTCCGCGAACGCTGCTGGGCATCGAGAACCACCTGCTGGCCTTCTACGATCAGCCGGACCTGATGAAGGAAATGAACGAGGACATCCTCGCGTTCAACCTGCGCGTCTACGATGAATTCTGCGACATCTGCGTGCCGGACTTCATGTCCTTCGCCGAGGACATGTCCTACAACCACGGCCCCATGCTCTCCAAGGCCCTGTTCGACGAGTTCATGGCCCCGTTCTACCGGAAGATCACGCCGATCATGAGGCAGCGGGGCACCGTCATCCTGGTGGATACCGACGGGAATATCACCGAGCCGGCGAGCTGGTTCCTGGAAGTCGGGTGCGACGGCCTGCTGCCGCTGGAAAGAATGGCCGGCGTTGACGTGTCGGAACTGCGGCGCCGCCACCCCCGCATTCGCCTGCTGGGCGCGTTCGACAAAACCGTGATGCACCTGGGCGAGGTCCGCATGCGCCAGGAGTTCGAGCGGCTCCTGCCGGTCATGAAGCAGGGCGGATTTATCCCCTCGGTGGATCACCAGACCCCGCCGGGCGTGTCGCTGGAGGACTACCGGCTGTTCATGCGGCTGCTCAAGGAATACTGCCGGCTGGCGGCGGGAAAGTAGAAAATAAACGTAGCATGGGCATCTTGCCCATGAGTCTCACGGGCGTCCCGCCCGTGCAAATGCGGGAAAGCATGGGCAAGATGCCCATGCTACTCACGGGCGGGACGCCCGTGCTACGGGTCAATTTGCAATTCTTCTCACGCCCCGCCCTATTTCTCTTTGATTTTATTCTCCAACCGTTGGATGTCATCCCGGATGGGCGGCTGGTTCGCGTCGATCTCGATGGACTTCTTGTATTCGGCGATGGCGTCGGCGAACTTGCCCTGGGTCTCCATGAATTTCCCCAGCACGTTGTGCGGCTGGTAACTTTTCGGCATGGCCTGCGCCCATCGGCCGCAAAGCGCGGTGAAGGCGTCGACGTTGTCCGCTCCGGCGCGCAGGTTCGTCAGGGCGGTCCATGCGGCCGTGTTCTGGTCGTCGGCATCGAGGGCGGCCTGGAGCTTCGCCGCCGCCTCTTTGGTTTGCTTCTTGTAACCGTTCACGCCCCCGTCGTGACGAGCCTTGGGGCCGGCAGGCCGGCGCG
>CAZYDC010000248.1:0-7670 GCA_964646065.1 uncultured Planctomycetaceae bacterium
TGACGATTGACGATTGACAATTGACGATTAAACGGCGAAGAGAAGAACTCGGTCTCCGGCCGGGTGTTCGTCAACCCGCAAGAAGCAGCACAGCGAGATTACATGGACGACCCCTCGGGGTCATGGTCGGATTTCAGGACGAAGAGATGGAGAACCGTCTCCGAATCATCTGAATCCGTTCATCATTGCAATCCCGCTCAAAACCCTTGTGCGACGAACCGACAGGGACGTGTGGAAATCCTGTAAAATAGCGCGAAAAACGCGCGAAAACCCAGTCTGGAATTGATAACATATTTTATATCATATACTTATCGATTTACAGACGAGTTTGAATGGCTTCCGAACAGGTTCTAAGGAGCCGCCTGTGCGTTCAAATGAGCCGCCAGCCCGTTCCAGTGGCTTCCCGCCAGGTTATAATAGGTTACGAATTCACTCTCCACGCAAGGGTCGCAAGAGGTGAACCACTGCGGTGTACCCCAACCTATGGTGCAAATACCAACTGTATGTTGTTACTACCCACAACATATTGAGTCTTGCATCCAAATAACACATCAATCAAAATTCGTGATTGTGGCGATTAGTATCTTGACAATTCCTTAACTTGTGTGATATATTCTGGGCCATATGGTGACCGCAACACGCTCGCTAAAAATTCAGGGGAAGGCCAAGAAACCAACCCGGACCTACGAGTCCGCGTTGAAGTACCTCTTTTCGCAGACTGACTATGAGCAAATGCTGCGAGTGAGGTACAATTCCGACACCTTCAGCCTTGATCGTATGCGCAGGCTGCTCAAGGGCTTGGGCAATCCACAAGACAAGATCCGCACGGTCCACATCGCCGGCACGAAGGGCAAAGGCTCGACCTGCACCATGCTGGCGGAAATGCTGCGGTCCTGCGGCTTCAAGGCCGGTCTGTATATCTCGCCGCACATCTGCGACGTTCGAGAACGAATCGTCGTCGGCGGCGAAATGATCTCGCAGGCCGCGTTGACCCGGCTGATCTGCCAGATAGAACCGTTCATCGAGAAGATGTCCGACGATAGGCCGACGTTTTTTGAAATATTTACGGCCATGGCATTTGTGCATTTCGCCAACGAGAAAGTGGACGTCGCCGTCATCGAGACGGGTCTTGGCGGCCGCCTGGACAGCACCAACGTGCTTCGCCCGGCGGTGTGCGGCCTGACGAACATCTCGATGGACCACATGCACCAACTGGGCAACACGTTAGGTCTGATCGCCGCCGAGAAGGCCGGCATCTTCAAGAAGAACATCCCGGCCATCAGCGTGCAGCAGGATCCCGAGGCCAAGCGCGTGCTTCGCAAGGTGGCCCGCGAAAACCAGACCGAGCTCAAGTTCACCGGCGAGGACATCGAGTTCAGCTACCGTGTGGAATCCTCCCGCGAGAACGGGTGTCACACGCGCGTTTGCCTGACCACGCCTCGCAGCAAGTTCGAGCACCTGCCCGTGCCGTTGCTGGGCGAGCACCAGGCGATGAATTGCGGCCTGGCGCTGGCGCTGCTGGACCAGCTCAAGGAACAGGGCATGAAGATCGACGACGCCAAGGCCATCGCGGGCCTGCAAGGCGTGTACTTGCCCGGCCGCATGGAGATGATCCACAAAGACCCGCGAATCCTGGTGGACGGCGCCCACAACGCCGCCTCGGTCGCCGCCCTGATGCGGGCGATCGGGCAGCACATCCCCTACGACTCGATGGTCATGGTCTTCGGATGCGCCGCCGACAAGGACATCCGCGGAATGATGGAGCAGATTTCCACCGGCGCCGACAAGGTGATCTTCACCCGCGCCGCCAACAACGCCCGCGCCGCCGACCCCAAGGAACTGGCCGAGATGTACGAAGAAAAGTGCGGCCGGGTCGCCCAAATCTGCGACACCCTCAAGTCGGCCATGTACGTCGCCAACTCCGCCGTCAGCCGCGAGGACCTCATCTGCGTGACCGGGTCGTTCTACCTGGTCGGCGAGGCCAAGCTGCTAATGAAAAACCAACGCGGGAATTGAGTGTAACCCTGCGTGCTACTTACCGTCGGTTCGCGCCCGGCGGCGGGGTTTCCACTTTGCGGACACCGGCCTGGCGCGGACATCCCGAACTGCGGCAAGGATTTCGGCGGTGCTGATGGTGGTGTCGATTCCCTTTATGTCAAGAGGAGATCCCTTGCGGGCTGTGGGCTTGACAGAAAACACTTCGCCTCCCCGCCGCCGAATCAGAACCTCTTCCGATTTTGACCGCGACAGAACCTCCGACAATTTCTGCCTCGCTTGTGAATATGTGTAGATTTTCATTGTTCCACTACCTCAATTCCCAGGTTCACGGCAACTCGCCTCATCCCTTGATCGAGAGTCAAAATCGGACAACGCGATTCCAGGGCACACTGAAGGAAATAACCGTCGTAAGCGTAAATCCCATGGCGAACGGCCAAAGCTAAGCCCGCTCGCACGTCAAACTCCACCAACTCCACTTGGACGCCGGCGAGATCGTCCCATACGCTTTCCGCTTGCTCCGCCCGCAGAACCTTTCGCTTCACCAAGGCCGAGAGGGCGTTGCCGATCTCGAATGGTAGTACGGACGGAGCCAGCAAGTCGCTGTCCTTTGTTGCTTCGACAAGCCATGCTTTCGCCGGCTCGTTCAGCGCGACCGCCAGCAACACGTTTGTGTCGGCGACATATCTCATTTGTACAATTGTACGTTTAACAAGGTAATTGGTCAATGAATTCAAAGATGAAAAACTTTGTTGTGTGCCATTCCCTCTACTCCTCCGCCATCTCGCGGAGGGCATCCATGTCAAGCACTCGGATTTGCGAGCCTTTGACCTGGATCACGCCCTGCTTCTTCATCTTGGCCAAGGCCCGGCTGAGCGTTTCTGGGACGGCGCCGATCTGAGCGGCCAGTTCGCGCTTGGACTGCTCCAGGCGAAACGACGGCGACCCGGCCTTCTGGGCCAGTTGCAGCAGTGTCCCGGCCAGCCGCGCGGGGACCTCCATCAACGATAGCCGCTCGATGAGCAGGTTGAACTCCCGCAGCTTCGCCGACAGGCCCGCGAGCATACCCATGGCCAACTCGGCGTTCTCAGTCAGGGCGCGGCGTAGCGTTTCCCTCGGCACGACCAGCAGGCGAGCGTCCTCGACGGCATCGGCGTGGGCGGGGAAGTCGATCTTCGCCCACATGGCCGCCTCGCCGAAAGTCTCGCCCGGCCCGTAGAGGTGCAATATCTGCTCGTCGCCTCGCGGCGAGAGCTTGTAGATTTTCACCTGCCCCGAAAGCACCGCAAAAAACCGGTCGGCCGGTTGCGACGGCCGAAGCACCTGCCCCCCAGCCTTGACCCGGATCGTCTGGCACTGCTCGACAAACGCGCGGAGCGTCCGGTCGTCCAGTTGCGAAAAGACGGGAGCCTTGCGAATGACCGACAAAGTTTCAGTATCGATCATTCGTGGCTATCTCTCCCGCATCTCCATGTACACCTGGTTGTAGTACAGGCAGGCGTCGACGGGCGTGTTGGGCGGGATGTGGTTGCCCACGTTCATGAAGTATCCCGGGCAGCCCTTGCCGATGGCCATGCATCGCTCGACCTCCGCCCGAATGGCGGGCTTGTCGTTTTTCAGCAGGATTCGCGTGTCGGCGTTGCCGAAGAACGCGTGCGTGCGGCCGTACTTCTGGGCGACGTAGGCCATGTCGGTCAGCGGTTCCATCACCAGGCCATGCACGCCGGTGGCGACCACGTCGTCGACGAACTCGGTGTAATTGCCGTCGGAGGTGAACATGATTTTCTTGCCCGCATCGCGCAGCGGGGCGAAGTACTTCTTGAAGTTCGGAAACACGTAAGCGCGATACCAGTCCGGATGGAGAAACGCGCCGGCGGACCAGACCATGTCGTCATGCACCATGAACACCGGCACGTTGGAGTCGGCCATCGCGTCGAAATACTGCTGCAACCATTGCGCGTAGCGGTTGGCCAGGTCGCCGAACCGTTTGGCGTCGGTCCCCGCCGCCAGCAGCAGCATGTCCCACCCGAGCATGTCGATGAAGGCCGAGAGCATCGTCACGTACACGCCGGTCATGTTCACGCCGAACGGCCTGTTGCGAACATTGGACGCATAGTGCTCCTCGAAGCGGCGGACCAGCTCGGCGTGGTTCTTCTTTCCGAAGACGGCCACGGGGTCGAACCGCAGCACTTCCTCGGGGTCGGTAAAGCGGTCCTTGCCCGGCTTGCGGAAGTCCACGCCGCCGGCCATGAAGTTGGCATGACCCATATCGGTGTGATAGTCGCCGAACTCTCCGCCGCCGATAAGGACGCTCCAGAAAAAGCTCTGGTCCCAGGCCTTGTCGAACGCCAGTTCGGCCCGCGCCTTGATATCGCCCGGGCTGTCGGCCGTCACGTTGATCCCCGTGACCGTCTTGAGTAACTCCCAGTGCATACCGGTGGAGAACTCCATCCTCGGCACGCGCGGAGGCATTTGAAGGTTGATCGCGGCCCATGCGTCTTCATAACTCATCTTAAACTCCTAAAAGGCACTTGGCACTAGGCAAGAGGCACTAGGAAAAACGGCTTCTTTCCGCACCTGGTGCCTAATGCCCAGTGCCTAGTGCCTTCTTCGTGCCTTCTTTCTTCACCAGCCGCCTCACCGCGTAGGTTCTCGCGCGGGAAGATTCAAAATAAATCCGCATCAACAATTCGCCGATCAGCCCGGTGGACAGGAAGATCAATCCCACCAGCATCAGCATGGCGCCCAGCGCGAACAGCGGGCCGTGATCGGGAAAGATGTTGTACTTGCCGCCCTTGAAAAAGTGATAGACCTTCATGTAGGCCTGGTTGAGCAGGACCAGAAAACCCAGCGTGCCCAAGCCCAGCGCCCACTTGCCGAAGAAGTGCAGCGGGCGCGTCATGTACTTGCTGATAAACCGCACCGTAATGATGTCCAGCCCGACGCGGAAGGTCCGCCCGATTCCGTAATTGCTTTTTCCGCCGGCCCGGCGGACGTTCTTGATCGGCACCTCGGCGATTCGCGCGCCCAGGCGGGCGCAGATCGCGGGTACGAAGCGGTGCATGTCACCGTAGAGCCGCACGTCGTCGAGCATCTCGCGGCGGTAGGCCTTGTACGTCGTGCCGAAGTCGTGCAGGTTCACGCCGCTGACCGCGGCCAACAGTTTGTTGGCGATCTTGGAGGGCAGCCGCCGCATGATGTAGTTGTCGCCCCGTCGCACCCGCCAGCCGCTGGCGATGTCGAAACCCTCGTCGATCTTCTTGATGAACAGCGGGATCTCGTACGGGTCGTGCTGCAGGTCGCCGTCCATCGCGATGATGACCTCGCCCCGGGCGTGGTCGAACCCCGCCTGGAGCGCCGTGGTCTGACCGAAGTTCCGCCGCAGGTCCACGAACGTCACCCGCTCGTCGGCCAGGGCGATGCTTTCGAGCACCTTGCCCGTGTTGTCGCGGCTGCCGTCGTTGATGAAGATCATCTCGTAGCTGAGCCCCACGTGCCGCATCACGCGAACGATGCGGCCATAGAGCTTTTGGACGATCTGGTCCTCGTTGTAGAACGGCACCACGACGCTGTATTTCGGCGCGGGCGTCGCGGAGGCCGGTTCATTTGCACAAGTCGCGTAAGGTTCCATAGTGAATCCGTTTCACTCGATTCTTTTCAAATTCTTCCCGCACCAGCGGGTCGCACAAGGCCGCCAGTTCGTCCAGGCGGCACTGAAGCAGCCGCGTGGCCGAACCGTCCAGGTCGTCCACCAGGCCCGGATGCGTCATAATCTCGGTCACGCCGGGCGGCAGGCTCGCGGCCACCTTGATCAAAAACTCTCGGCTCACCAAGCCGGTGTGCCGCACACCCCATGTGCCTCGGGTGCCGCGCACGCCGCCGCCGAACAAGCCGTTCACTCGCCCGAACACGTTCAGTATCCGGCTGATCCGCCGCTGCTTTCTGGGCGTCGGCGGCCAGCCGCTGCCGGGCAGGACTTCCCGGTGCCATCGGACGAACGGGACATTGTAATGTTTCGCGAGCTTTTGGACACCCTCAAATATCGGCGGGAACGCGTGCGCATGACGGTGGCTGTCCAGGTGCGTGGGACGCAGGCCGTGGTCCAACGCCCACTCGATCTGGGCGGCGAACTCCTTCATCATGCGGGAGATCATCCAAGGGCGCAAGGCCGCCGTCATAATCACGCGGGCGGCGGTGAAGTTCAGGACCTCGCCGGGGGCGGCCAATTCGCGCCCGGCCTGGGAAAGCGGCGGACCTTGCGAAACGTTCAGATGCACGCCCACGCCCAGCAGCGGCACTTCGCCCAACCGCGCGACGGCGGCGGCGGCTGCCGGCATGTTGGCCGTCAGCGTCGACGAGGTGACGATGCCCTCGCGATGCGCGCGGAGAATGCCCTCCGTGATGCCGGCGGAGAAGCCAAGGTCGTCGGCGTTGATGATCGCGTATTTTTCCGAAGGCGGCATTTTCATGCGATTGCGATTATAATCCATGAAGGAAGGAATGACCATCGACGCAATGAGCCATGACCAATCGATTCCCAATGAACTGATGACAAAATCGGAGACAACCCGCCTGGCTCCTTCGCCCACCGGGGCGCTGCACCTGGGCAATGCCCGGACGTTCCTGGTCAATTACCTGTTGGCCAAACAGAACGAATGGCGCATGCTTATGCGCGTGGAGGATCTCGATGGCCCGCGAGTCAAGGCCGAGGCCACGACCAACATGCTCGAGGAACTCGCCCGGCTGGGGCTGGAATGGGAAGAGCCCATTGTCTACCAGTCGCAGCGGGCGGATGCGTATCGCTCGGCCTTGGAGCGGTTGATCGAGGGCGGATGGGCCTATCCGTGCGTGTGCAGCCGCAAGGACATCGAGCAGGCCGCATCGGCCCCGCATCGCGGCGAGGGCGAGGTGCCGTACCCGGGCACCTGTTGCAATAAGTACAGGACAAGACCTGCGAAAGTCGAGGGCCCTGCGGAAATCGAGGGACTGAGTCCGAATCCGTCTTCGGATTCGGAGTCTGTCCCTGATTTCCGCAGGGCGCGTACACCTGCGGGAAAATCGGGGACAGACTCCGATTCTGCAGACAGAATCGGACTCAGTCCCTCGATTTTCCGTCCCCCGATTTCCCGCGCCGCGTGGCGGGTTCGCGCGCCGGGGATTCCCGTCGAGGTTCGCGACGAGTTCGCCGGCACGCACACGTTCGACCTGCGAACCATCTGCGGCGATTTCGTGATCTTCAAGAACGACGGCACGTGTGCGTATCAATTGGCCGTGGTCGTGGACGACGCTGCCGCCGGCGTGACGGCCATCGTGCGAGGCGACGACCTGCTGGACTCCGCCGCCCGGCAGATTCACCTACGCCGGCTGCTGGGGCTGCGCGAAAACGTGCGATACTGGCACCTGCCGCTGGTGGTCGGCCCCGATGGCCGCCGCCTGGCCAAGCGCCACGGCGACACGCGAATCTCGCACTATCGCCAACTCGGCGCCACTCGCGAGCGAATCCTGGGCCTGCTCGGCTACTGGTCCGGACTGCTCGAATCCCGCCGCGAGACGGACTTGGCGGAACTGCTCAACCGATTCAACCTGGCGAGGTTGCCCAAAGAACCGGTTGTCTTTCACGATGAAGACGACCGGTTCCTGCGAGGCGGCTCCACCACGACATAGACCGACTTGTG
>CAZYDC010000249.1:0-7661 GCA_964646065.1 uncultured Planctomycetaceae bacterium
GCCAATCGAAAAGGGCTCGAAGAGTTCCATCGTGGGCAGCTTCGAGGTACCCGATGAGAGTTGCTGACCGCAGACTAAAGATCCAAACTCTTTGGAAGACGCTCCCAGCGATGAGGGTGGCCAATTCGTTCTGCCACTGAAGGAGATAGTCGAACGGCCCCCAAGGCGTCTGCTGGTCGTAGAAGAGAAGGAGATGGCTTGGGAGTCCTTTCGTCTCGTACTTCTTGCCGAGCTTTTGCCGGAGAATCCGCTCCAACGACGCATTTGCTGAGAATGAACGAAAGCCAGCTGTCTGGATCGAGTTGGCCGTGGCGTTGTCACCCCTCGCGATGGCTTCCATCTTTTTGTGCGATTGCGTGCCTGAATAGGCGACACCCTCGGCCAAATCGCTTTCGAGGATCTCTCCCAGTTCGACGAGCATCCGTTCGCCGTCGGTGAGGATGGGCGCGATCACGTTGACGATCTGCGCGAGGTTGGCGATTTTCAGGCAGTCGGCGTGCCGCAGGAAGCTGTGCAAAAAGCCGGCGACCACCAGGGCGTCTTCGAGGTTGTAGACCTCCTCGACCAGGTGCGGCGCGGACTTGCCCTGCCCGTCCATCTGTTGGTTCTTGTACCAGACGTTCCACTCGTCGAAGCACAGGCAGGGGCGTTTCTTCCGGCGTCCCTTGGCCTGCGTGAATCGGCAGACGGCGTCCATCTGCTCGATCTGCTGGTCGATGGAGTTGGTGACGGCCAGGAAGTCCGGCGTGTCGTTCTCGCGATTGCCGACGTAGCGGTGCAGGCTGACATAGTCGGCCTGGTCGCCAAGGTGCTCCAGCACGACGCGGTCCCACTCCATGTAGGTGGGCGTGAAGTTTCCGCACGAACCGCAGGCGACCAGTTCCAGCGTGCGGTCGGTGTCCTTCATGATCTTGGCGGCCTGCTGGGCGCGGATGGCGTAGTGGTCGGCCGGGACGTGCCCGATCTGCCAGGGGCCGTCCATCTCGTTGCCCAGGCACCAGAGCTTGACGCCGTGCGGTTTGGCCTGTCCGTTGGCGGCGCGCAGGTCGGCGAATCGCGTGCCGGTCGCACTGTTGCAGTACTCGACCCAGTTGCCGGCCTCCTCCGGGCTGCCGGTGCCCAGGTTGACCGTGAGCATGGGCGTCCAGTTCATGCGGCGGCACAGGGCCATGTATTCGTCGGTGCCGAAGTGGTTGGTCTCGATGCTCTGCCAGGCCAGGTCGCGCACGCGGGGCCGCCGCGCCTTGGGGCCGACACCGTCCGCCCAGTGATAGCCGCTGGCGAAGTTGCCGCCGGGGTAACGCATCGCGGTCATTTTGAGCCGCCCCAGCGCCTCCAATACGTCGCGGCGGAAGCCTTGCTCGTCGGCGTGCTTGCAGGTCGGGTCGTACACGCCTTCGTACACGGCCCGGCCCATGTGTTCCAGGAAACCGCCGAAGATTCGCTCATCCACCTGGCCGACGGCGAAATCGCTGTGGCAGGTAACAGTGGTTGCATTCATATGAATCTGTCCTTATTGAAATCGAAAATCGGGGACAGACACCGATTCCGAAGACGGAATCGATCTCAGTCCCCGCTTTTCTCAGGTTTTTTAATGGCCTTTGGCGGCCTGGAGTTTCTGTGTCAGCACGGGCACGACCTCGAACAGGTTGCCGACGATGCCGATGTCGGCGACGCGGAAAATCTGGGCGTCGGGGTCGATGTTGATGGCCACGATGTTCTCGCTGGTCTGCATCCCGGCCAGGTGCTGGATCGAGCCCGACGCGCCCACGCCCACGTACAGCTTGGGCGTGACCGTCTTGCCCGACAGTCCGATCTGGTGCGGATAGCTCATCCAGCCGCGGTCCACCACGTCGCGCGTCGCCCCCAGCGCGGCGCCCAGCGAGGCGGCGAGCTTCTGCACGAGCGGCAGGTTCTCGCCCTTCTTGATGCCTCTGCCGACGACGACGACGATGTCGGCGTCCTGGATGCCGTGCTCCTCGGCGTTCTTGACGAACCCGGTGCGCTTCACCCGGCTGGTCAGCAGCTCCGGCGGCGGCGCGACGTGCTGGATTTTCGCGGCGTCGGCCTTGCGCCCGGGCACCTTGGGCGCCGGCTTGGTCGATCGCGGCCGAACCGTCGCCATTTGCGGACGGTGGTTGGGCGTCTTGATCGTCGCCAGGATGTTTCCGCCGATGGCGGGGCGGGTCTGGAGCAGGTTGCCGGTCTCGGCCTCGATGTCCAGTATCGTGCAGTCGGCGGTCAGGCCGGCGTTGGCGCGGACGGCCACGTAGGGCATCAGCGTCCGCCCGGTCGAGGTCGCACCCGCGATGATGATCTCCGGCCGGTGGTTGGCGATCACCCACAACATGCAATTGGCGTAAGGTTCCGGCAGGAAGTGCTCCAACTCCTTCGCCTCGACAGCCAGCACGCGGTCGGCGCCGCGCTCGATCATCTCGGCCAGATCGGCCGCGTCGAGCTTGTGGCCCAGTATCAACGCGACCAGCTCGGTCTTCCGCTTGTCGGCAAGCTCGCGACCGCGAGACAGCAGTTCATGCGAGATTCGTTGCACGCGGCCTTCGTTTTGTTCGGCGAGAATCCAGACGCCTTTATATTCGTTGGTCATTTAGATCAGCTCTTTCTTCTGAAGGAACGCAATCACCTTGTCCGCGGCCGTCGCGATGGCCGCGTCGTCACCGGCGGGGAGTTTCTCGCACTGGCGGGCGACGGTGGGGCGGAAGATCTTCACCACGCGGGTGGGCGAACCGTTCAGGCCCAGCTTGGCCGGGTCGGTCTCCATGTCCTTGGCCGTCCAGACGGGAATCTCGATCCGCTTGGCCTTCTGCTTGCCGCGCAGGGTCGGCAGGCGAGGGTCGGCCACTTCCTTGACGACGGTCAAAACGCCCGGCAGCGTCATCTCCAGGATTTCGTAACCGTCCTCGACGAGGCGATGGACGCGAATGCAATTGCCCGTCACTTCATCCACCTTGGACACGTACGAGACCACCGGCAGGTTCAGGAAGCTGGCGATGCCCGGGCCGACCTGCCCGGTGTCGCCGTCGGTGGCCCGCTCGCCGCAGACGATCAGGTCGTATGCGCCGATCCGCCGGATCGCCGCGGCCAGCACGTAGCTGGTCGCCCACGTGTCGCTGCCGGCGAAGGCCTTGTCGCTCAGCAGCACCGCGCTGTCGCAGCCCATGGCGATGGCCTCCTTCAATGCCGACACCGCCTTGGGCGGGCCCATCGACACCGCGACCACCTCGCCGCCGTGCTGCTCGCGCAATCGAATGGCGATCTCGATGGCGTACAGATCCAGCGGATTGATGATGGCCTCGACGCCTTCGCGGATCATCGTGCCGGTGGCCTCGTCCATCTTGACGGCGTTGGTCTCCGGCACCTGCTTTATCGGAACGATTATTCGCATCCAAAGCTCCTGTTGACGGGCGGAATTCCAAAACGCCCTGCCAAACGACATTTTGTAGCCGTTACGCCACTGACAGTCAAGAAATGAGCGTTTAGCGTTTAGCCCCGAGCCGTAGGCGAGGGCGTACGAACTATCCTTCGGAACATCTCCGCATTTCCCGTCGAAACCTGTGGAATCCTTCGGTGGGTGCGTGTATAATACGATGGATAAGAACCTTGGGGAGCGACGAATGAAAAAGTGCGTGTGTTCCGCGACGTGCCTGTTGGTCCTGTCGGCCGCGAGTCTTGCCGCCCAGCCTGCGGCCAACGCCCCGGCATCTGGCAACGCATCGCCGCAATCCATCGACGCAGCCGCAAAGGCCAAGACCTATGCCGACCGCATCAAGGCAGTCCTGCCCAAGGGATGGTCCGTCAAGACAGAAAAGAACGCCGTCACCGTCAGCCGCGAGGACAAAGTCGAGTGGTTTGGAACGGTGCAATTGCCGGACCACAAAGACAAGGCAGACCTTAAATCCAAGGGGTTCGTATACCTGAGCACCTATGAAATCCGAATGGAATTCGCGCCGCCGACCACAGAGAAGGAGATCGCCAGGCTAAAAGAGGACAACGAACGGATCGCGGAGCGGTACTACAAATTTCATCCCAAAAGTACCTCGATGATTCCAGTAGGCGATCCCTGGGAACTGAGACAACTATATCACCGCATTCCAAACGTTCTGGCCGGCGATTGCAGCGTTTTCTTCTCAACCACCGTCGATGGCGACTTGGCCTTTTACGACGATGCCGTTGGGAGGGAATGCAATGGCGTGGCTAAGATCGTTCGCGAGCTGCTGGCCGCGGCGCCCACCTCCACGCCGGCCTCCGCTCCCGCCGCCGATTCCGACAAGCCCGAAACCCTGTCGGCGAGGATTGTCATCCCGGCCGGCGGAAAGTTGGTGAAGGGGTTCTTCCCCGGCGCGATTGAATTGGTTAACAACTCCGATAGCCCCCTCCGCGTGTGTACCCGGTGCGTCGACGGGCGGGGAGTCAGCAAGGACGTGGGATTCTCCCACGTAGTTCTGATCGCCGAGCGCTGGCGGACCGACCCGCCGACGCCCGAGGAAATGGCGAACTCCAGTGTCGAGGTCGCCGCGGGAAAGACCGTGACCTTGCCGTTCCGCGCCGTATGCAAGAAACCGGGCAAACTGAAACTGTCGGCCGCCTACGACGTGCCCGAAGAGAACGTCCCGCTGAAGCGCGGCATCTGGACCGGTCGCGTGTCGGCGGAACCTGTCGAACTGGAAGTCAACGACGATGGAGTTACAGTTCTGACACCGAGCAGTCAACCCGCAAGTCAGAAGGCATCAGGGACTAGGCAATAGGCACCAGGAAGAAGGGTCTTCGCCGTCCCTAGTGCCTATTGCCTTATGCCTATTGCTTTCTCCTGTGCGGGCGAACCTTGCTTTATGGGGTGAAACAAGGTAGGTTGTCCTTCCGTGAATGCAGATCCAACAGAAGAATTCCGCGAGCGGCCTATCGCCGTGTTCGATTCCGGACTGGGCGGTTTGACGGTGGTTCGCGAGTTGTCGCGCGTGATGCCGGGTGAGGACATCCTTTACCTGGGCGACACGGCGCGGGTGCCGTACGGCATCAAGTCGCTCCAGACCGTGCGGCGGTTCGCGTTCGAGATCGCCGACTACCTGCTCTCGTTTTCGCCCAAGATGCTCGTGGTGGCCTGCAACACCGCCTCGGCCGCCGCCGTGGAGGAGTTGGAAAAACTCTGCCCGGTGGACGTGGTGGACGTGATCCGCCCCGGCGCCGCGGCGGCCGTGGAGGCCTGCCAGGGCGAGATCGGCGTCATCGCCACCGAGGCCACCGTCGGCAGCGGGGCGTACGTCCGGGCCATTCACGCCCTGGACCCCGCGCGGACGGTTCACCAAGCCGCCTGCCCGCTGCTGGTGCCCATCGTCGAGGAAGGCCGCAGCCAAGACGACCCTATCGTGCTGGCCGTGCTGAGCGACTACCTGCGCGACCTCCAGCGGACCCTGCCGCAGCCGGCGTACGATTCGCGCGGCGCGGTGCCGCCGGTGGGTTCGCTGATTCTCGGCTGCACGCATTACCCGCTGCTGGAGTCGGCGATCGCCAAACTCATGGGCCCATCGGTCCCGCTGATTTCTTCGGCCCGCGCCGCCGCGATGGAAGCGCAGAGGCGGCTGGGAATGAAGAGCATTCAAAGTCATCGCGGCCACGGCGGGCGGCTCAACTGTTTCACCACCGACAATCCCGACCGGTTCGCCCGCCTGGGTGAGCGGTTCGGCGGGCGGCGAATGGATTCAGTCTCCATGGTGCGGACCGAAGAGCTGGAGGGGCGCGGCAAGGGGTTTGAGGGCGGACGGCAAATGACGAATGACGAATTACGAATGACGAATCAATAACTAATGTCGAATAACCCAATGACGAACGCCAAGAAAACGACGCTCCGTACGTCCGCGATGCTTGCGGTGGTCATTATGCTTCTTGCCCCCGGTTGCCGCGTGCAGAAAGAGACTGACGGTTCGCTGAGGTTCAAGTCGCTGGAAATGAGCGTGTCCGAACTGATCGCGATGTCGCTGGACCCGGACGACGCGGACAAGCGGCGCGAGGGCATCATGGGGCTTTCGCAGCATCCGTGGGGTTTGAAGGAGACGGTTCGCGTCACGGACGACAAGGGTAAACCCAAAGACGTCGAGGTCCTGAAGGTCTATCACCTCGTCGCCTCCATGCCCCACGAGGACACCACCGTCCGCGGGGTGGCCGTCAATGCCCTGGGCAGGGCGGGCAACGCCAAGTACATCGCGACGGTCCTGCTTTGCCTGGAGGACGACTCGGCCTCGCTTCGGTGGGACTCCGCGATTGCGCTGGACCACGTGGTCGGGCCGCAGGCGGTCAAGCCGCTGGAGGACCACGCCCTGCGAGACCCCGCCGTGGACGTTCGCTCCGCCTGCGCCAAGGCCTTGAGGCACTACAAGCAGCAAGCGGTGGCCGAATCGCTCTGCCAGTGCCTCAACGACACGCAGTTCTCCGTCCGCTTCCAGGCCCACGCGTCGCTGGTGGAAACGACCGGCAGAGACCTGGAATACGACGCCGAGGCCTGGCGCGACGCCGTCGAGCGCAACCCCCTGACGACGCAACCGAAATGAAGGTTTCGCTTAAAGAGAGAGTCCTTGGGTTAATGACGCAATGACGCAATGACGCGATAACCAATGACCAATCAATGACAAATAAGAACGAATGACGAATGACCAATACGGAAAACGCTCCGGCGACGCACCCCGTTCTTCCATATTGGTCATTGCGTCATTGGACATTGGTCATTCGTCCGAACAAACACGGTTTTTGCGGAGATATAAAATTCCCATGCTCGCATTAGTATATGACGGTCATCAGGCGGCGATCCGCGAAGATTACCCCGCGCCGCAGGCGCCCGCCGGCAGCGCGCTGATTGGCGTCCGCATGGCCGGCATCTGCCGGACCGACCTGGAGATTCTCAAGGGATACATGAACTTTCGCGGCGTGCTGGGGCACGAGTTCGTCGGCACGGTGCTTCAGGGGCCGGCCAAGTGGAAGGGCAAGCGGGTCGTCGCGGAGATCAACTGCGCTTGCGGCCGCTGCGACCTTTGCCGGCGAGGGCTGTCCAATCATTGCCGCAACCGAACCGTAATGGGCATCGAGGGTCGCGACGGCTGCTTCGCGCAGCAACTGGTGGTGCCCGCGCGGAACCTGCACGAGGTGCCCGCCGGCGTCAGCGACGAGCAGGCCGTCATGGTCGAACCGCTGGCCGCGGCGATCCAGGTCGTCAAGCAGGTCCGCGTCAACCGTACCGACCAGGTTGTCGTGCTGGGCGACGGTAAACTGGGGCAGCTTGTGGCCAGGGCGCTCAAAGGCCACACGGCGAAACTGCTGCTGGTGGGCAAGCATCCGGCCAAGCTGGAGGCGGCCGAGAAGCAGGGCATTCAGACCGTGAAGGTCGGCGAGTTCCTTACGCGCGGCCTGGCGGACATTGTCGTCGAGGCCACCGGCCGCCCTGAGGGGTTTGAATTGGCGATGCGCGCGGTTCGGCCGCGAGGGACCATCGTACTGAAGAGCACCATCGCCGCGACCTCGGGCATGAACTTGGCCCCGCTGGTGGTCAACGAGGTGACGGTGGTCGGCTCGCGGTGCGGGCCGTTTGGCGACGCCCTGCGAGCCCTGGCCACCCGCCAGGTGGACGTGGACGCGCTGGTCAGCCACGTGTTTCCGCT
>CAZYDC010000250.1:0-7631 GCA_964646065.1 uncultured Planctomycetaceae bacterium
CCGACGGTGGGCATGATCTCGGGAAGCGCCCTGCTCATCGATTACGTGTTGACGATCTCGGTCTCCATCGCCAGCGGGGCCGACGCGCTGTTCAGTTTCCTTCCGCCGCACCTGCGCGAGTACAAGCTGCTGCTGGGCGTGGGGGGCGTGGTCGTGCTGACCCTGATGAACCTGCGCGGCGTTCGCGAGACCGTGCTGCCGCTGGTTCCAATTTTCCTGATTTTCTTCTTCGCGCACGCCTTTGTGATCGTCTATTCCTTCATGGTGGACGTCCCGAGCATGGGGGAATTGGCCCGGTCCACCAGCAGCGATCTCTCCCGTGCGAAAAGCGATCTGGGCATGGTCGGGATGTTCCTCCTGATCATGCGGGCCTACTCCATGGGCGCGGGCACTTTCACCGGCATCGAGGCCGTCTCCAACGGCCTTCCGATCCTTCGCGAGCCTCGGACGCGCACGGGCAAACGGACCATCCTGTACATGGCGCTGTCCCTGGCCTTCACGGCCGGCGGGCTGATGATCGCCTACTTTCTCCACCATACGACCGCCATCGTCGACGATAAAGGCAATATTATAAAGACGGCCAACGCGGTGCTCTTCGAGACGCTCACCCGCAGTTGGGGAAGCACCGGGACCGGGTTTGTGCTGGTCACGCTGATCAGCGAGGGGGCGATCCTGTTCGTGGCCGCTCAGGCCGGCTTCCTGGACGGCCCGCGCGTGCTGGCGAATATGGCCCTGGACCGCTGGCTGCCCGGCCGCCTGGCCGTGCTGAGCGACCGCCTGGTGACCGCCTACGGAATCGTGCTGATGGGCGCGGCCGCACTGATCGTCATGCTGGCCACCAAGGGCGATGTCGCCATCTTGGTGGTCCTCTACAGCATCAACGTTTTCATCACGTTCGTCCTGTCGCAATTGGGCATGGTGCGGCACTGGTGGATCGTCCGCTCCCAGGTGCGGGACTGGCTCAAGAAGCTGCTGATCAACGGACTGGGGCTGATGCTCACGGGCTTCATCCTGGTCAGCATGATCGTGATCAAGTTCTTCGAGGGCGGCTGGATCACGCTGCTGATCACCGGCGGGCTGGTGGTGCTGGCGCTGGCGATCCGGCGGCACTACAACGAAACGTTCGAGGTGCTCGGGCGGCTGGACCCGCTGCTCAAAGGGGCGCTGGCCGAGATGTCCAAACCGCTTCCGCCCGCCCCGCCGCCGGTGCCCGCCGGAAACACCGCCGTGCTGCTGGTCAGCGGGTTCAACGGCCTGGGCCTGCACTCGCTGCTCTCGACCGTGCGGCTGTTCGGAAAGGCGTTCGACAATTACGTGTTCCTGCAAGTGGGCGTGATCGACGCCGGAAACTTCAAGGGCACCCAGGAAGTCCAGGAATTGCAGCAGCACGTCCAGGGCGACGTCGCGATGTACGTGCGGTACATGCGGTACAACGGACTCTACGCGGAGTCCTATTGCTCCATCGCCGTGGACCTGATGGACGAGCTCAGCCGCCTGTCGGCGCAGATTCGCGAAAAGCACCCCAACGCCGTTTTCTTCGGCGGACAACTGGTCTTCAGCAAGGACACCTTCACCAATCGCCTTCTGCACAACAACATCGTCTTCGCCGTGCAGCGGAGGCTGTATCTGGAAGGCATTCCGTTCGTGGTCCTGCCGGTCCGCGTCTGAGAAAAACGGGATTCGGTTTTCGGGATTCGGGATTCGGGATTCGGGATTCGGGAAGAAACGACAAAGAACCTCTTCGTTGTTTCTTCCCGAATCCCGAGACCCGAATCCCGAATCCCGGATGCCGCCTCTTACTGCCTCTTGACGCTCTTAATCACCACCGTCTCCACCGGCACATCTTCCGCCCCGGTCTTGACGCTCTTGATCTTGTCCACCACGTCCATGCCCTCGGTCACTTTGCCGAGCACCGCGTAGCCGAATCCGCTGGAGCTTTCGCTGGTGTGGTTGAGGAACGCGTTGTCCTTGACGTTCATGAAGAACTGCGCCGTGGCGCTGTTGACCACGGACGTCCGGGCCATCGCCAGCGTGCCTCGCGTGTTCTTCAGGCCGTTGCCGGCCTCGTTGACCACCGGGGCGTGCGTCTTCTTTTGATTCATGTCCGGCGTGAATCCGCCGCCCTGGATCATGAAGTCCGCGATCACCCGGTGGAAAATCGTGCCGTCATAGAAACCTTCGTCCACGTATTGCAAAAAGTTGGCCACGCTCTTGGGCGCCTTGTCGGCATCCAGTTCGATCTTGATCGTGCCTTGGGAGGTTTCCATCACGACGAGGGGGTTGGGTTGTTTTGCCATTCACTGGTTCCTTTGATTGAAGTTCGGGGAAAAAATCGGGATTCGGGTTTCGGGTTTCGGGTGCCGGGATTCGGGAAGAAACAGCAAAGACTCTCTTGCCGTTTCTTCCCGAGTCCCGAATCCCGAAACCCGAATCCCGCCTTTCACTGCCTCTTGACGCTCTTGATAAGCACCGTTTCCACCG
Organism: uncultured Planctomycetaceae bacterium; assembly: GCA_964646065.1. GTDB lineage: Bacteria > Planctomycetota > Phycisphaerae > SM23-33 > SM23-33 > CAZYDC01. Next base: position 2,482 of record CAZYDC010000250.1, read on the forward strand.
GTGCGGAATTCTCGGTCGGCATGATCGGATTGACGGTGGTCTTGACGCTCACGATCTTGTCCACGACGTCCATGCCTTCGATCACCTTGCCGAACACCGCGTATCCGAAGCCCTGGTCCGAGTCGTCGCGATGATCCAGAGCCGCGTTGTCCGCGACGTTGATGAAGAACTGCGAACTGGCGCTGTTGGGCGGCCCGCCCCGAGCCATCGTGATCGTGCCGCGGAGATTCTTCAGGCCGTTGCCGGCCTCGTTGACGATCATCTCGTGCGTCTCCTTCTGTTTCATGTCCGGGCTGAACCCGCCGCCCTGGATCATGAAGCCCGGTATCACGCGTTGGAAGATCGTGCCGTTGTAAAACCCCTCATCGGCGTACCGCAAGAAGTTGGCCACGGTCGCCGGGGCCTTGTTGCCGTCCAGCTCAATCTTGATCGTGCCGAGGGAGGTCTCCATGACCACCACCGGATGCCCGCCGCCCGGTGCGTTGCCCAAACCCGGCGCGGGCGCGGCGTTGTTGGAGGCCTGCTGACCGACATTCTTCTGGCAGGCCAAACTCGTCGCCGCCAATAATGCCACGACCACCAGAAGCAGTCCGCGAATCCCGAATCCCGAATCTCGAATCCCGTTCTTCTTCATGGTTTGCTCCGAATGGCCCCGGCGAGTTGATCGGCCCGCCCGGGCGGGTACTTTCCGGCCGGCCAGTTGAACTGGAACGCGTCGCCGGCGTTTCGTGGAATAATGTGAAAATGCACGTGCCCCACCGCCTGGTGGGCCGCCGCGCCGTTGTTCTGAAGCACGTTGACGCCCTGGCACCCGGTGGCTGCCTGCACCGCACGCACCAGCGCCGGCAGGTGCCGCATCAGCCCCGCCGCCGCGTCGGCAGGCATCTGGTCCAGCGTCGCGAAGTGGGCCTTGGGGATCAGCAGCACGTGCCCCTCGGCCAGCGGGCCGATGTCCAGGAACGCAAACGCCGACGAGTCCTCCAGCACCCTGGCCGATGGTATCTCGCCCGCGCCAATCTTGCAGAAAATGCACTGGTCCATATCGTCTTCCTTCAGCAATGCAGCAAAAACGGCGGAAAATCGGGGACTGAGACCGATTTCGTCCGCGAAATCGGTCTCAGTCCCCGATTTTCCTTTCCGCTATTACCATAATATCTGCCCCAAATGCAAACAACAATATCCACTTGGGTGCATGCGAATGCATCACGGTTTCCCGGTATACTTTTCGGGTGCCATGCCCAAGTCTGCGCGGGCACGTCTTCCACGGGGCAACATGCCCGCGCGGACTTGGGCATGGCACCCGACATGACGTGTGGTGCCCCCACTGCGCCGACAAGCAAGCTGGGCGGAATGTCTGCTTGCCGGTCGGCGACGCGCGACCTTTCAAGAAGAAAGAACCCGGCATTTGGACATTCGCCGAAAATAACCGCAGCAATTGAAGCACCGACGCGTTGTTTCCCAAAAACCGAACACCCCAGCGCAAAACGCGCTTGGTATTGGCACGGAATCTGGTATATTTTCCGATTCGACAGATGAAAGGAATTCGATGGGCATCGTGGTTATGAAATTCGGCGGCAGCAGCGTGGCCGACGCGGACAAGATTCGCGCCGCCGCCGGTCGGGCCATCGCCACGCAGAAGCAAGGCAACCAGGTGGTGATGGTGGTCTCGGCCATGGGCGACACGACCGACGACCTGGTCGATCTGGCCCGCCAGATCACCGACAACCCTCCCAAGCGCGAGATGGACCAACTGCTGGCGACCGGCGAGCAGGTCACGATCAGCCTGGTGGCCATGGCGCTGGAATCGATGGGAGCGCCGGCGATCAGCTTCACGGCAGGGCAGGTCGGAATGATCACCGACGACGTGCACACCAAGGCCCGCATCAAGAGCATCGACGTGCGGCGGATTCACGAGCAACTCGCCCAGGGCCGGGTCGTGATCGTGGCCGGGTTCCAGGGCGTCACGCAGAACGGCGAGGTCACCACGCTGGGGCGAGGCGGAAGCAACGTGACCCTGGTGGCCATCGCGGCAGCCTTGAAGGCCGACGTGTGCGAGAACTACACCGACGTGGACGGCATCTACACCTCCGACCCGCGCATCGTGCCCACCGCACGCAAGATCGACACCGTCAGCTACGACGAGATGCTCGAACTGGCCTCGCTGGGCGCCAACGTGCTGCACAACCGGGCCGTCGAGTTCGCCAAGAAGTACAACGTCCCCATCCATGTACGAAGCAGCCTGAACAACAGCAAAGGAACCATGATCGTGGCAGAAACACCATCGATGGAACGCATCGCCGTCAGCGGGGCCGCACTGAAGGACAAACTGGCCAAGGTCACTCTCCGCAAGGTGCCCAACAAGCCCGGCGTCGCGGCGAAAATCTTCCACACCATCGCCACGGCCGGCATCGTCGTGGACGACATCATCCAAACCATCGACGACGACAAGACCGCCATCGTCGCCTTCACCGTGGACCTGGCTGACCTGCCCGACCTGCGCAAGGTCGTGGACAGGCTCTGCAAGGAACTGCCCTGCCAGGCCATCGTGGACGACAAGCTCGCCAAGGTCAGCGTCGTCGGCGTGGGAATGAGGGTCCACACCGGCGTGGCCGAGAAGATGTTCTCCGCCCTGGCCAAGGCGCGCGTGAACATCCTGAACATCACCACCAGCGAGATCAAGATCTCCTGCCTCATCGACCGTGAGCAGGGAAAGGAAGCGCTGCGGCTGGTCCACGACGCCTTCGAACTGGGCGGAAAACCCGCGAAGGGAAAATAGGGACGGACCCTATTTATTTCCCACGCAGTCCGGGAATGCACGCCAGAGAAGGACAAAATAAATAGGGTCCGTCCCTATTTTCCCGGTACACTCACGCCCATGTCGCCTTACCAGCCACCGCTCAAACTTTCCGATCGGCAGCGCCGCTTGCGATACGCCGGGCGCAAGGTTCTCTACGCGGCCGTCGTTGCAGCCCTGCTGGGCGGGTTGGTGTTGGCGGACCGCGCGGGGTTCTTCGGCCGGCGGGACGATCCGGACCTGGAGAAGTACGGCGGCAAGACCTTCACGGTCGTCAAGGTCGTGGACGGCGACACGCTGGACATCGGAATTCCCGACGGCCAATACACGCACACGCGGATTCGATTCTGGGGAATCGACGCGCCCGAGACGCACGACCCGCGCAAGCCCGGGTTCGTCGGATTTTTCGGCCCCGAGGCCAGCGAGTTCGTCCACCGGCTGACCCTTCACGAAACGGTGCGGATCGAGATGGAGCCCGATAAAGCCACGCGCGACAAGTACCACCGCTTGCTGGCCTGGATATATCTGGCCGACGGCAGGCTGCTCAACCAGATGATGGTCGAGCAAGGATACGCCTACGCCGACCCGCGATTCCCCCACCACCTGGCAAAGGAGTTCAAGCACCTCCAGGCCGCCGCGATGAACGCCCACCTGGGCCTGTGGGTCAACGGCCCGCCCAAGGACATCCCCGACTACTACGCGAGCGGACATTACAAGCTGCCCACGAAGTGAACCTCGCTTCTTCTTGTGTTGGGAACATGGTTTGGTTAGTGTCGCCCCATGCCGACGATTTACCGATATCGTGGATACAGGTTTTTCTTCTACTCGAATGAGGGCAATCCCCCTGAACCTGCTCATATCCACGTCCGGCACGGCGAGAGAGTGGCGAAATTCTGGTTGACCCCTTTCGTTTTTTTGGCTGACTCATGGGGCATGTCCGCGGTAGAATTGACTGAGTTGCAGAAGATCACGATACAGAAACGAGACGAATTTGAAAGGGCATGGCATGAATTCTTCGGATGACATAGTTCGTGCCAAACGAGTTTGGTTCGACGCGGACAACCTGTGGGTTGAACTGACGGACGGCCGGCAGATCGGGGTGCCCTTGGTTTATTTCGCTCGTCTTTCGAGAGCCACCCCCGAGCAGCGGGAGCAGTACGTGATCAGCGGCGGAGGCGCCGGCCTGCACTGGGAAGCGATCGACGAAGACATCAGCGTTCCGAAGCTGCTGAGCGGCGCGCTCCAGAGAAAAGTTTCCGCATGACCTTCTTGCGATTCTAACGAGGCCGCCTTCGATACACCCTGTTCTGGCCCGCCAACTTTCGGACAGCCAGCATTCCCTCCCGACCGAATGGACAAATCTGCCGGAGATCGCACCACTCGCACTTGGGCGACTGGGCGCGGCAGGTCTTGCGGCCGTGAGCGATCAACAGGATGTGCATCGCATATCGGTCGCGGGGCGCGATCATCGGCGTGAGGAGCCGCTGCACGTCGGCGGCGGAAGACTTGGCCGGCACGAGGCCCAGACGAATCGCGATGCGGTGAATGTGCGTGTCCACCGGGAAGATCGGCATGTGGAACGAGAACAGCAGCACGCAGGCGGCCGTCTTTGGCCCGACGCCCTCGAACGATTGCAGATACCGGTCGGCCTGCTCGACGTCCAGGTCGCGCAGAAATTCCAGTGTGGCACCCCCAAGTCTTCTTGGGGGTGTCTTGGTTGCACGCGCGATTCCAGACACCCCCAAGCGGACTTGGGGGTGCCACATCGCATGGCGACAAACAACGTCGCCATGCCACCCTGGATCAGCGATTTGCCGAAGGATTTTCTGAATTCGCGGCGCCTTGATTCGCGACAGACCGCTGACGCGGATGCACTCCTCGACCTCGCCGGTCGGCGCGTCGGCCACCGCGTTCCACGTGCGGAATCGCCGCCGAAGTTGGCGATATCCGGCCGAACTGTTGGCGTTGGACGTGTTCTGCGACAGGATCGTTTCGACCAGCACGTCCAGCGCGCGGCCCCAGCATTTCCACCGGGGCCTGCCGAAGGCGGTGGAGAGCAAGGCCAGCACTTCCTGAAGTTTCTTATGGATCCTCTTGTTCATGTTGTATCTGACTGCCAAAGCACGCGCAGGTTTCTATTCTACTGGTGAGTTGCCGTAAGTTCTGATATCTTTTTGCCGCATGAACAAATCAATGAAACTTCGCATTGTTCTTGGCCTGGCGATGGGCGTCGTCGTGCTGGGCGGGCTTTGGCTGGACTGGTTCCTCCAGGTGCGGGCGGGCTTCCCCCTCACGGCCTTGCCGATGGCGATCCTGCTGGCGGGAATCGCGGCGCTGGGGTTTGTGGAACTGTCGC
>CAZYDC010000251.1:0-7613 GCA_964646065.1 uncultured Planctomycetaceae bacterium
CCGCCTGTGCGTTCTAATGAGCCGCCCGCCCGTTCCAGTGGCTTCCCGACAGGTTCCAATAGGTTACGAACCATGTCAGAAACCCGGATTCTTCCCCGTTTTCCTTCGTCGTTTACCTCTGAGGTCTCTGTACCACTAAAGTCAAAAATGGTGATTTCTTGAAACGATCTTGTCCGAAGTCCGTTCAGTAATCGTCATTCGACATTCGTCATTCGTCATTGGGTTGCGGCCGAGGGCCGCGCCGAGTCCTCCGTGGTGCGTGTTGTTATCGTTTCGCCATGTGCCTGAAAAATTACGCATGCCCAGGCCAGCGATCTCAGGCTTTTTTTCCGAAAAATGTCTTGACAATTCCGTCTATAGGGTTTATAAGAACTATAGTAGGAATTGGAGTTGCTTGGAGTTGAGCTGTTCAAGCTTGGGTGCCTTTGAAGACTATCAGGGCTTGCCCAAGCAAATTGTGTGCATTTCGATGGCGAAAGGAGATGCTTCGTGAGGAGCGGCGTGCTCATGGCGTCCGCGTTTGCGTTAATCCTCAGTTGCGGTCTATCCACTCCGGCCGGCGCAACCACCACGTTTTCTCAAGATTACGGCACGTTCGCGGGCGACACCGTGGTTTTCCAGAACGTCACCGAAAGTTCCCCTACGAATACTTCCGCATTGTTCGGCGGCCCGAGCGTTTCGGGCAACAGTCTGGAGTTCAGCCCGACGGCCTTTGGCGCCTATGGGGCCTATGGGATCTCGCAGCAGACCGACAGCACGTTGAACATGGTGATCACCGGCACCGGACAGAACGCGATCGATCAGATCCTCCTGTCCGAGTATGGCGATTACACGCTGGTCGGTTCGCACGGCACGGGCGCCACAAACGCCTCGATCGTGGCGCCGCTGACAGTGACGGTTTACCAGGTGAACGGAGAAACGATCACGCCGTTCGTCTTTAACACGACCGATATGGGTTTCACGCCCTCGGGCGGCGTGTTTTCGCTTCCGGGCCAGAAGGGCAACGGCGTCGGGTGGCAGGGAACCGTGACCCTGGATGTCACGGGCCTGCTCCGCCAGAACGGTTATCAGGGATACGCCACCGAGGTGGCCCTGACGTGGGAAAACGACCTGACGGCCAATTCGCAGGCGGGTACGATCTCCTATATCGAAAGCAAGGAGGCGGGCGGCACCGGGATCACGATCATGACCCCCGGCGTGGTTCCCGAACCTGTCACCTTCCTGGGAGTGTTGATCGGTCTTTCGGGATTGGCCAGGTACGTGCGGAGGCGGACCCGGTCGGTCGGCTGAAGATGGAGCGGCCTGGGCTTGGCAATCGAAGAGGCCGGTTGGAGAGGAATGAAATGAAAAGAACATGGACAACCCTATTGGCGGCTCTGGCGGTGCAGACCGCGGCCGCTGCCCTGTGCCTGGCGGATACGAACTACGGCGACTTCCAGGCCAGCGACTGCGTTTTCAAGAATGTGATCGAGAGCTCGCTGACCAACCCGTTTCCCCTGTTCGATTCGCCGGTCGTGAGCGGGGGCTCGCTGATTTTCAATCCCGCCAATTTCAATTCCTTCGTGCAGGGCGATAACTCGGCAATGACGGACGGCCATTTGGTCGTCGATATCACCGCCAACGCCGGGCAGAATATCACCACGGTGAGTCTGACGGAAAAAGGCTCCTACGCCCTCACGGGCAACGGAACGACCGATACCTGCGCCTCCGTGTCCGCGCCGGTTGTGTTGACGATCCTGCAGGTCAACGGCGTGGGCATCTCCCAGGTCACCGTGACAGGCAACATCTTCCCCTTCTCCCCGGATGGGTTGGAATGGTCCGGAGGGGCCTCCAGCGGGCCTTGGCAGGGGAACCTGGTCCTTGACGTAACCGCCGCGCTTCGGGCCAATGGAATATCCAGCGGCTATGCCACCGAGGTCAAACTGTCCTTGGACAATGTTCTGACCACCCAGAGTGAAGTCGGAACTTCCGCCGGAATCTACAAGACAGAGGCCGATATCACGGCTCCCGAGCCCGCGACGATTTCGCTTCTGGCCGCGGGGATAACGATGATTTTCGGGGCCGCCCGGCGGAAAAGAATTAAGTGATAAAAATTATGAGAATTACCCTTGACAAAAAAATTTTTCCGAGTACTATACCTGTAGAGTTTGAGTTGCATGCGAGTTCAGTCACATCTGGCAGCGGCGTTTCGCACAAGGTAGTGACAAGTGAAGTAAGCAGTACTTTGAGCCCGCAAGTTTTGCCGAACGTACTTTGAATTCTTTGTGAAATTCTTTTACAAGAGAATACGAATCCCAAGAGAGACCAAAGGAGACAGTGATGAAAAAGGTACTTGCACTCGTGACGGTAATCGCCCTGATGGCATCAGTCGCTTCCGCAACCACCACGCTTGAGATATGGACGACGCTGGTTGGCGGAGTAACGGCTACCCCGGACTATTCGGGAAACAGTAGCACCGGCCTCTATAACATAGGCACTCCTACGGCGGTGGCAGTTGGTCCCACCATGCCCCTTGGCCTTTACGGCGTGCAGGTCTGGGCAGAGGTTCTTGGCGAAACCGCCCAGCAGGGTATCTACAATATGTCCGTTTCACTGTACACCCTGAATGGGAATGGAGGCTTTCAACCGATGCCTTATGCCTCGACCAATGGTAACGCCGTTGACTCGCTGTCCGGAACCGGAGTTGTCGCTTTTGGTCCCGTTGATGCCACCGCCGTTCACATGACCACGGGCTTGACTCCTGGGATTCCAAACCCAGGGACAGACCTTGATGCCTACCAGTTTACCATCGGGGCTACCACCAGGACCGGTGCCACAAAAGGCCTTGGTGTTGGTGCCGGGACGTTGGCGCAGCAGAACGCTGGGGCGCCTGTTCTGCTCACCACCCAGGTTTGGGATTTGACCTCTCTGCCCCATACGGGTGCCATAACCGTGGTTGCGAATTTGTTCGGCAATGCCCAAACTTGGACTGGCACGGGTAACAATTATACCACTTTTGACAACGTTGTCGTGAACGGCATGGTTATCCCCGAGCCCATCACCATGACGATGATCGGCCTGGGCATCGTCGGCTTGGGCGGGTACATCCGCCGCCGGGTGAAGGTTGCCGCGTAATTCTCCTGAATCTCTCTGATTTATCTGCGGGCGGCCCAAGTGGGCCGCCCGCTTCGTTTGGTATGCCGAGCTTCGTGGTCGCATTGGGGTTGAAAGTCCTCCGCTCAACCTGACGGATGCGAAGGCCAAGCGGCTCCCCAGAGCAAACCTTCCGGGCCGCTGTCTGCGGCCCCCTATGCGCGGTGCTGTGGAGAAGCCATGAGCCTCATTTCTATCCCGATTGTTTCAGGATCTCCTAGAGGCTGGCGTTCCGGACGGCGTCGAGTACAGAATCGTAGTTCGGCTCGCTGGAGATTTCAGGCACCAACTGGATGTAAGTGATCTTCCGATTGGCGTCGAGCACGAACACGCAGCGGGCCTCGAGGCGGAGGTTCTTTATCATCACGCCATAGGCGCTGCCGAAAGACGCATGGCGATAGTCGCTGAGCGTCTGAACGTTCTTGATGTTCGCCGCGGCGCACCAACGCTTCTGTGCGAAGGGCAGGTCCATGCTGATCGTCAGAATCTTCACGTCAGCCCCAAGTTTGGCGGCCTCCTCATTGAAGCGGCGCGTTTCGATGTCGCACACCCTCGTGTCGAGCGAAGGCACGGACGAAAGCACGAACACCTTGCCGGGGATATCGTAAAAATTCACCTCTTTGAGGTCGTTGTCGACAACGACGAAATTGGGCGCCTTGTCGCCGACTTTCTGTTGTGTGCCGACCAGCTCCATCGGCTGGCCTCGCATTGTTACGGTTCTTTCGGACGTTGCGGTCTGGGACATGTCGTTTCCTTTCGTTAGCGTTTCGGGAGTTTTCATATCGTTCGTCGGCACATAGGCCATCTTACCCGGCGGCCTCACAGTCTCAACAGATCCGGCTGAATTTTCAAGAGCTTGGCGATATTCCTGGGCGTCATGCACGCCCACCAGGGTCACGGGCCTGGCGCCGGGCCGGAAGACCAGCACCGTCGGGTAGCCCCGGACTCCATACTTATGCACGAGGCTGCCCGAGCGGTCGCCGTCCACGCGGACAAAGACGGCTCGCCCCTGATACTCCGTGGCCAGCGAACCCAGCGTGGGGGCCAGATCCCTGCAGTAATGGCACCAATCGGTGCCGAATTCCACCAGCACCGGCTTGGGCGAGTCCAACACCTGCCGCTGGAACTGCTCTTCCGTCGTCACGACAGGCAAGGCGTCGTAGGCGGCCTGCCCTTGGGCGGGGGCGGAAACCTGGCCGCGCGAGCAGCCGCCCACTGCTCCCAACATCGCCACCAAGATAGCTGATCCAACCAACATTCTGACGAACATCGCGGTCTCCTTAGGGTGCCATGCCCAAGTCCGCGCGGGCATGTCTTCTCTTCGTTCTCATGCCCGCGCGGACTTGGGCATGGCACCCTGAGTCGTCACTTTACGTGTGACGGATCCTAGGCACGTAGCATGGTCAGGAGCATCTTGAATCGTCCCGCGGGCAGCAGGGCGTGCGGGACATTGGCCGGCATCAACACCAGTTGCCCGGCGCCGGCCTGCACGGATCGGCCGCCGATTTTCAGCGAGGCCTGGCCTTCGAGAATCTGCACCAGCGCATCGTACGGGGCCGAGTGCTCGCTGAGGCCCTGGCCGGCGTCAAAGGCAAACGCCGTAACCGTTCCGGCGGAGCATTCCGCCAGCGTGCGGCTGACCACCGAACCCTCGGCGTAATTGACCAAGCCAGCCAGGTCAAAGGCCTCCGCCGGCGCCAACTTCTGCTGTGTCGTGGAACTCATTGTTGCCCTTTCTTTCTAGAGAATCTTAGGACGCCCGCCGGCGTAAAATCTCGCCGGCGGCGAATTAGTTCAATCCTTCAGGCCGCGTAGCACGGGCGTCTCGCCCGTGAGTCGCATGGGCATCCTGCCCATGTTCTCGGCATTTGCACGGGCGGGACTCCCGTGATACTCATGGGCAAGATGCCCATGCTACGCCAAGAAACGGCTCTTTAGTTCAGTCCTTCAGGCCGTACCCCAGGCTTTGGACCGCCCGCCGCAACCGGGCCGGGTCGAGGCCGTCTCCGCTGACGACGGCTTTCCCGCCGGCCAAATCCACGTCGACCGCCTGGACGCCCGGGATCTCCAGCAGCGTTCGCCGAACTGTGCTGACGCAATGATTGCATGTCATCCCGGTGATCTTCAACGTCTCGGTCTTCATAAGGATCTCCGCCGGCGTGGCGGCCTTGGCTTTGCCGCGACGCCACAGTGCGTTTCCGATAATCCCCAGCAGCGCCACCGCAGCGATGCTCTGTAGCACGTTCACGCCCTCATGCTCGTGATGGCCGGCCATCGCCGGCAGGGTCAGGTCGAGCGTCTGGTACACGTAGTCCATCGTCAGCCCGGCCGCGATCGCGCAGCCCAGTACGCTCAGCAGGTAGATCGCCGCCGTGCGGCGGCCCATGACCTTCCAGACCATGGCGATGGTCGTGGCGTTGGTCGCCGGGCCGACCATCAGGAACACCAGGGCCGCGCCCGGCGAGAACCCCGCGACGATCATCGCCGCCGCCATCGGAACGGACGCCGTCGCGCACACGTACACCGGCCCGGCCAGCAGGGCCGCCGTCAGCATCGCCAGGATTCCATGCCCCAGGACCGTGCCATGCAGGTAATGCTCGGGCACGAACGTCGTGATGAGCGCGGCGATCAGCAGGCCCAGCAGCAGGCTCTTGCCGATGTCCTGCGGCAGGTCCACGAATCCGTACTCGAACATCCGGCGCAGTTTCCCGTGGCGGCCGCCGCCTGCGTGGTCCGCGCAGCAGCTGTCGGTGCAGGCCGGGGCGGCAGGCCCGGCGCCGTTCTTCGCGGCGGCATCGGGGTGGTCGAGAAATTCCACCGCCAGTCCGCCGATCACTCCGCTGACCAAGGCCACCACCACGCGGAATACCGCGTACGCGCCGCCGAGCACTCCCCAGGTCGCCGCGATGCCGTCCACCCCGGTCTCGGGCGTGGAAATCAAAAAGCTCACCGTCGAGCCTTTGCTCGCCCCGTGCCGCCGCAGCGAGGCCGACACGGGAATCACCGCGCACGAGCACAGCGGGATCGGCATTCCCAGCAGGGCCGCCTTAATCACCGGCCAGACGCCGCGCCCGCCCAGGTGGCGCTCCACCAGCTCCGCCGACACCAGCACCGACAGCAGCCCGGCCATGAAGAACCCCAAGAGCAGGTACGGGGCCATCATGCTCAGCACCATCCAGAAGTTCTGCGCGATATTGAGAACGTATTCCATTGCCAATGCGACTCCGCAACCCAAAGCACCAAATCTCAACCACCAAACGCCAAACAAATTCAAAACGACAAAAGGCAAATTTCAAAACGCCTTCGTCAAGATATCAGCTATCCACCTTCGCCTTGCTTTCGTTCTCTGCCGTTTCTTCGTTTGTCGTCTTCGCATGTTTTGCTGTTTGTCGCTTGTTTGTAATTTGGTGCTTGGAGCTTGTAATTTGATTTTGCAGAACCTTATCTCGGAAAAATCTTAGAAACTCTCCTGCCGGCATCTCGGTTCGTATCCCCAGCCGCGTGAGGCAAAAGTCATAACGCACGGGGTCGTCGGGGGCGATCGCGGCGAAGGCCCGCGTGACCTCGACGGCCGTGCGGCGGTCGGCCTGGCGGCGGGCGGTGGCGCCCATGGCCACGGCCAGGCGGTGCATGTGGACGTCCAGCGGCACCAGCAGGCGGGCGGGCGACACGTGGTTCCAGCCGCCCGGATCGACCGGGTCGCTGCGGACCAGCCAGCGGAGCATCAGGTGCAATCGCTTGCAGGCGCCGCCCTTTGCGACGTCGCAGAGCAGGTGGTTCCATGGCCCGCCGGTCGCCTGGTGAAGCTCGCCGGCCATCGCCTCCAATCCGCCCAGCACCGTCGGGTCGTCCGGCCGCAGGGCTTGCATGAAACACGCTTCAAGCGAGCCGTGCCGCCGGAGCACTTTCTTAAGCCCGGCCAGCAGGGCCGCCATCTCCGGGCCGGTGTTGAACCGATGCCGAAACCCGGCCAGCGCCTTGGCCATCTGTGAGGGCGTGCGGTCGGTCACGAACCGTCGCGGCCGGCAGTCCATCGCCTCCAGCACTCGCCGCACACTGACCAGGATTTGCCCGACCCGCCCATACGCCAGCGACCCGGCCACCAGCGCGACGATCTCGCGATCGGCCACGTCGGCGTAGTCGTACAGGAATTGCAACGGGTCCGGCTGGACGAACTCCCTCCGGTTGTACATCCGATGCAACTCATCGAGGATATCGGCAAACGCGGTCATCGTCATGTTAACACGGTAGTTGAACAAACATCTTTGAGCCGGCCGCGAGGCCGGCCTCCACTTCATACTATCGATGCGGCCACAAGGTTTCTCAACTATTCGGGCTGGTTTACCGGGCCGGGAGACAGAAATAGAACCTATTGGAACCTGTCGGGAAGCCACCGGAACGGGCAGGCGGCTCATTAGAACGCGCCGGCGGCTCACTAGAACCTGTTCGGAAGCCGTTCTGACGCATCCGTAAATCGACAA
>CAZYDC010000252.1:0-7596 GCA_964646065.1 uncultured Planctomycetaceae bacterium
CTCGCAGCACGTCGGCGACGACGGCGGGACGGTCTTCGACGCTTTGGAGCACGAAGGCCAGGTCGTCGGCGGAAAAGCCGCTGGCGATGCGGAACATCCGCCGCAGCGACTGACGAATGTGCGAGGCCCGGATCGAGCGGCGGCGGGCATGGAAACTTTCGGGATCCGCCAGCGCCGCCATTTCGGCCAGGCTGTAACGGTCGGCGGAAAGGTAGTCGAGTTTTTGGCGGCTGCCGGAGGCGGCAGGGTCGAACAACCACAGCCAACGCGCGACGGACTGCCCCCGCCCCACCGCCGGGAAGAGCCTGGCATTCCAGGCCGACCTCTGCGAAGCCTCGACCGATTCGTCCCAGACATCGGCGGCGGCCGCGCCCATTTCGGCCAGCCACTGCGTCAGAGGCCGCCCGCAGAACGTTCCGCCCTGGTCGGCAGCGAGTTTGAGGCGGTCGGAAATTCCGTACACCCGGACGAAATCAAGTGGCGCGGGCGTCCCGCCCGCGTGTGTCGTAGCATGGGCATCTTGCCCATGAGTCTCACGGGCATCCTGCCCGTGTCTTTCTGTTTCTTTGCTTTTGTCCGAATTCAACGACGAAGACACGGGCGAGACGCCCGTGGGACTCATGGGCGGGACGCCCATGCTACGCACGGGCGGGACGCCCTCGCCACACGCATTGCCGCCGGCGCGGTCGAAACCGGGAAGGATGTCCACGCACGCCCCGGCAGGCAGCGTCAGCGGTTCGTCCAGGTCCAGCCCGGCCACCAGGTTTTGACCGCCCAGCGCCAGGCGGTTTCGGATTCGGCAGCCTTCGATCCAGGCGTGCGAACCGGTCACCGCGCCGTCGGCGGACAGTTCGTTATTGATGTCCAGAGGCGTTTCCATGTGGGCCACGCCCAGGTCGGCCCGGAGCAAGGTCATTCCGCTGGACAGCAGTTGCGCGGTGGCGCCGAAGTGCAGGAACTCGCATCGCGGCAGCACCTGCACCACAAAGGGCAGGGGTGAAAGGGCCGCGAAGATCGCGGCCAGCGCCTCGTCGCTCGCCCGAGAGGGCCCCTGGCGGACCATCTGCGCGTGCAGGTCTGCCGTGGCGCCTCGGCCCATCGCGCAGCACAGCTCGCGATAGAAGTCCAGCCCGCCTTCGTTGATCGCCAGGCCGACCGGCCCGTCGAAGGCGACCTCGCCGGCGGCGTCCAGGCGGGCGCCGCTCATTTGCAGCATGGTCGCGGCCGCCTGCGCGTCGAAATTCACCACGCCCAGGTCAAGGATCGTCTGGCCGTAATGGTCCACCGCGCCGTAGCGATGCTGCTCCTGGCAGGAGGGCTTCTGAAGGAAAAGTTGCACGGGCCCGCTGCCCTCGGCGACGAACACGCCGTGCCCGCAGGCCTGCTGGGGCGTGGAACGGCAGCCCAACCCGGTCAGGCCCTGCGGGGCGAACGCCACGTCGGCGGGGTTGAAGTTCAGCAGCACGTCTCCGGCCGCGATCACGACCTGCCCGGCGCCGTCGGGCATGGCGGGCAGGTTGAGGCAGGTCTGGAGCTGCCGCTCGAAGAGGGTCATCGGAAGGGCGCTGTCGCCCTCGCCGGGGACCGGGAGAAAGAGCTTTCCGCACGGGGAATAGGCAGGCAGGCGCGGGGAATCGCCGCCGGCATGGAGGATGAGGATTCGCAGCCCCGACAGGACGCGCTGCCAGGTGGCCGCGTCGGCGGCGAAATGTGTCGCGGACATCTTGTCCGCGTCTGGCGTAGCATGGGCATCTTGCCCATGAGTCTCACGGGCATCCTGCCCGTGTCTTTGCTGTTGCCTTTGCCTTTGTTGTTCTTCCGATGAAGAGACAAAGGAAGAAGAAGAAGAAGAGGAAGAAGAGGAAGAAACCACGGGCGAGACGCCCGTGGGACTCATGGGCGGGACGCCCATGCTACGCGAGGGCGAGACGCCCTCGCCACACGCGGACGTGACGTCCGCGCCACCTACGCCCAACTGCCGGGCGATGATTTTCATCAGGCCGTAGAGGGTGCTGCCGCCGCTGCCGATCCGCCGCCCGGCCGGATCGGAAATCGCCATGACCTGGGCGATTGGGCCCAGCAGGCCCAATTGCCGCCGCAGTTCCAGTTGCCGACGGTAGGCGTGCGCCTGGCGGTCGTTGGAGGCCGTGACGACCAGGTAGTCCCAGGACTCGAAGGTTTCAGGCATAGGGATTACGTTTTGTGAGGAGCCGGAGCGGTTGTCGCTATGGGCCTGGCCGTCTGCAACATCTTGGCGCTCACGTAGGACTCTTCTATCTTGTCGTCCACGCCTTGGGAACTCTGAACGAATTCGGTTGCGGTAATGTGCTCGATTTTATACTGCTGGGGCATTTCGGTGCCGTTGGGCAGGGCGAGCTTGTAGTAAATCTGGCCCTCGCGGATGTCCCAGGTCCCGGCGGTTTCCTCGTACAGGGGCAAGTTCTTGAAACGGCGATGAAACCGGACCTCGGCGCTTTTGGGAGGCGCGGCGGCGTCGGTTTTGCGGAATTCCTTCAGGACGACCGTTCCGTCGTCCTTGAAAATCTTCTCGTAAATGGCCGGGACGTCGTCAAATTCGCGGTCCCAGGTTCCCGTCCCCACCAGTTGGGCCTTGAGATAAGCGTCATTGTCCTTCCCGCTGGTTTGCGAGTTGCCGTCGTCCCCGCAGCCCCCGACCATGGCCGCCAGGGCGCAACCGAGTATTCCGATCACAATGGCCTTTGTGGTCTTCATGTTTATTTCTCCGGCCCCAGCAGGTTCAGGGCCTTCTGGGACAAATCGAGCGTCTGTTTCATCTGTGGGGTGACCTCGACTTTCCGCGCCTCCAGCGCCTTGCAGATGCTCAGGGCCGCCTGGAGGTGCCACCGGGCCAGTTGGGTCCTCATGCAGGCGGCCTCGGCCATGCCCAGGTGATAATGCACGTCCGCGGATTCCACCTGGCCCTTGACGGCCTTGCGCAATTCCATGCAGGCCGGTTCGTACTTTCCCTGGAGATAGTAAATCCATCCCAGCGTGTCCCGGAAGGAGGGGCTGTCCGGTCTGGCCTCGACGGCTTTCTTGATCAGGTCTTCCGCTTCGGCGATTTTGCCCTTGTCGTTGGGGTGCATGGCCAGAGTGAGATAGGCCAGGTTGTTGGCGGCGCTGGCGTCGCCCGAGGCCTGCCACACCTTGCGCTGCAGGTCCGCCGCCTGATCGAGCTTGCCCGCGAATTCCAGGTACGCGGCCTGCCTCAGGAGCATTTCGGGGGTGTCGTCGGTGCGGCAGGCCTTCCGCATCAACTCGACGGCCGGGTCGAACTTCCTCTGATTGGCCAGAATCTGCGCCTGGATGACCAAGGCAATCGGGCAATCCTTGGGCTCCAGCAGCGAGAGGAACTTCTGGCACGGTTCGCTTCGCGGGTTGTTCAGCACTCCCATGACGGCCGCCCACTGGCAGGTCGGCCTTTGCTTCAATAGGTCGATCGCCAACAGCCTGGACAGCGTCGGCAATTGCGCGCTTTGCGCTATGCCGGCCAGGATCAGGTCCAGGGCCTCCTCCGAGGCGTTGGAATTCTTGGCCTCCGAGGCGAGCAGTTCCTCGGCCGCGCTGCGCCCGAAACCAAAGACGCCGCGGATTTTGGCGAGGTCCTCCTTGCCGCGACCGTTCTTGAGGGCGATGTCCATCAGGAACTGGTAACCCGCGGCCGCGGATCCGGACTTGGCCTGCTTGAGCAGTTCGCTCACGCGAGCGGCGCATTTGTCGCGGGTGTCGTTATCGTGGGTCTTGCAGGAAGCGTACATCCGCAGAAGCGCCGAGTAGACGTCTCCCTTTTCCACGGTCGGAAGCATCTTCGCGGCCGCCTCGGGCTGGGTCTTCAACGACAGCAGGGCCGCGTACACCTGCCACCTGGGCTGCAAGTGGTCCTTGACCGCCCGCAGAGCCAGGTCGCGGGCCTGGTCCGCCTGCCCCTGATCCAGCATCATCTGCAAGGCCACGAAAGAAGCATCCTCGGGCAGGGTCTTGACCTTCGGCTGCTCGATGAACGCCTGGTACACCTTGAGGGACTCCTCCAGGCGCCCCGAGCCGGCCAGAAACTCCATGTGCTCCAGCAGGACGTTCTCGTTGAGCGGCTGGGCGCCCTGCAGTCGCTCGGCGATCTGCAGGCGAGCGGCGGAATCCGGCGTCATCCTGGCCAGCAGCAACTGGGCCGGAATGTATTCCTCCGCGAAGGTCGGAATCGTTTCCAGGTACTTGGCGGATTCCGGGGCCTTGCCCAACATCGCGTACGACTGCCCCAGCGCCAACTTCACCTGCGGATTTCCGTTGAAACCCAGGCCCGACAGTTTCCCGTAACAATCGGCCGCCTGGTCCTGAAGCCCCCAGGAAGAGAAGAGCTTGCCTCGTTGGAACGTCGCGATCAACGCCGCGGACTCTCCCTGCCGCTCCAGTTTCCGCAACTCGGACAGCGCCTCCATCGACCGCTCCCGTTGGTCGTAAATCTGCTCCTCGGCCAGGTACAAGGAATAGTTCTTCGGTTGCCTCTCAATGGCCTTGTCGAAATACTCAATGGCATCGTCGTACTTCTTGGCCAGATTCAGGATGGCCCCTCTCATGCGGTAATTTCGGGCATCCTGGGGCGACATGACCGTCAGTTCATCGCAGACGTCGATCGCCTTGTCGTATTTTCCGCTGTTGGAATACAACTCCGCGATGTTTCGCAGAAGGGAGGTGTCCTTGTCGGCATGGGCGATTTTCCGCAGGTCCGCCACGGTGGACTCGAAGGAAGCGTCCATCTCCTTGTCGCCCTTGCGGGTGGCCAACAACTGGGCCTTTCCGAACATGGCGTCTTTTCGCCAGGTGGGGCTGGCGGCGAGTTTCTGATATTGCTCCAGGGCCTGGTCCAGGTGCCCCGACAGCGCCAGCGTCTGTGACAGCAGCAGGCTGGCCCGTCCTCGAACGTGCTCGGGGGCCTCGGCGCGATTGGCCACCTCGGACAGGTAGACCGAGGCCTTTTCGTAATCGCCCGTCGCCGCGACCATTCGTCCAATGGCCAGTTTGATCATGTCGAGGCTGGTGCCCGGAATGCGGGCCATCCGCTGCAGGACCTGTTCCATGGTTCCGTCCCTGCTGAGGATGCTGGCCAGTTCCAGGTAGGTGGAAAGGCGGTCGGGCGCCTTGCGCAACACGAACTCCCATTGCTCCACGCCCTGTTCCTGCTGTCCCAGGGCCAGCAGCGCCCGCCCCAGCAGCAGGTGCAGGTCCGCGTCGTCCGGGGTCTTCTGGAGTTCCGCATGACAGTACGCCACGCACTGCCGGAGTTGTTCATTGCTCAGATAGGGCAGCGTCAAGGCGATGTTGGACCGCTCCGAACCCTGCATTTTCGAGAAGATCTGTTCCATGTCCACGTGCTGCTGTCCGGACATCAACTGAATCTGCAACTGCAGGACTCGGGCGGTGGGGTTGGAGGGGTCGACCTTCGTCAGCACTTCGCTGGCTTCGCCCAGGTCTCCGCTGTCCAACAGCGCGCGGGCCAGGGTGACGCGGTAGCCCACGTTGCTGGAATCCAGTTCCAGCGCCTTGCGAAGTTGGTCGATGGCGGGCAGCATTCGCCCGGTGGCGGCGCAGATTTGCCCCATTTGGAACCGCAGGTCCGCGCGATCGGGCTCTTTTCTGATTTCCTCGGAGAGCATCTTTTCGGACTCGGGCATTCGGTCCAGAAGCATCAGCGCCCGGACGACGGCCAGCCGGGACTGCGCGGTGGGAGTCTCGCTGTGCAGGGCCAGATTGGCCGCCTCGACGGCCTTGTCGCGCTTGTTGAGCATGCCGTACCCTTCGGCGACGGTCATCAGCACCTCGGGCCTGTTGGAATAATCCTTGAGGCTCTTGTCCAGCACGCCCAGGGCCAGGTCGGTGTGACCGTTTCGTTCGGCGGCCTCGACGTACAGGCTGATGGCCCCCGGATCGTCGGGGTGGGCGTCCAGGGAAGTCTTGGCTTGCTGGAAGGACTGAACGAACTGGCTCTCTTTGAGCAGCAAGCTGGTCAGGAGTTTCCTCGCCCTGGCGTTTTCGGGGTCGAGCTTCACGGCCTCCTTGGCCGCGGCGATGGCGGCGGTGGAATCCCCGGTCTGGTTGCAAACCTCGGCCAGCGCCAACTGGACCTGGGGCCACTTGGGATAATTCATCGAGAGTTTCTTGAATTCCGCCTGGGCCAGGTCCAGTTGCCCCGAGGCCATCAGGATGTTCCCCCGCAGCAGCCGGGCCCATCCGTTGTTGGGCTCGACGGACAGGACATCCTCCACCAGCCGCTGCGCGGTCCTCATGTCCGACAGCAGGATGGCCAATTCCGCCTCCAGGAGCCTGGTTCGCGTCGTCGGCTGGAGTTTGGCCATGTTGTCCATCGCTTGGATCGCCAGGTCCTTTTTCCCCACAGCCAGCGCCACCTTCGCGTAGGAGAATTGCGAATCCGGCCAGTTGGGGAAATCCTTGCTGAGGCCCAGCAGTTTTTCCTCGGCCTCCGCGAACTGGTTCTGTTGAACCAGCATCTGGGCCAGGGTCATGCGGGCGCGGGGGTTCCTGGGCTCGGTCTTGAGGACCTCCTCGCACAGTTGGCGCGTGCCGGGCAGGTCGCCCAACCGCAGGGTCAGGTCGGCCTTGGCCAATCGGACCTGGTTATATTGGGACTTCTCCTTTTCCGTGAGCTTGTCGCTGTCCGGATGCTTCTGGAGAATGGCGTCGAGCACCAGGCAGGCCTTGGTGAACTTTTCGCGATTGATCGGCCCCTGGTCCTCCATGTTGGATTGAAGTTCATGCATGACCAGCCGCATGGCGGCCACCGGGGTGGGGTCGTCCAGTTTCATGATGGCCTGGCGGGCCAGTTCCAGCGACTTGTCGTCCTGGCGTTCCAGGCAAAGCTCGACCAGCGTGCTGGCGGCTTCGCTCCGCTTGGGGTCTTGCTGGACAACCTTCAACAGGTTGACCGTGGCGTCCGCCAGCAGCTTCTTGGACAGGTCGCGGGCTTCCTTGCTCTGGTCCATCCGCTTGAGCCTGGTTTTCTCGTCCCGCTGGGCGTTGGCCCGCACGGCGTCGTCTTCCACCAGCCGGGCGTACCACTGCTCCCAATTGGCATGTTCGACCTGCGTCGTGCCCAGACTCTGAAGCACCTCGAGGTCCTGGGTTTCGGCCGCCTTCAGGACATTCTCGGCCTGGTCGTACTTCTTGAGGTTGACTTGGATATCGCTCAGGCGCTTGGGAGTCAAGGCCTTGTACGCCTCCAGGGCGTACGAGTCCAACACGTTGCGGGAATCCAGGGAGTAGGTCTGCGCGGTCAGGATCAAGACGGTGACTTCCTTGGGGCTCGCGTCGCGGGCCTGCTCCAGCGTCTTTCGGGCGTCATCGAACTGCTTGCCGCTGCATTGCGCCTTGGCCTTGGTGTAATACCCCTTCCAGTCCTTGGGGTTGTCGTCGATGTATTTGTCCGCCAATTCCATGGCCCTGGGCGGATTTGTGCGCGCTTTTTACCCGGCCGAAGGGCGTCTGTTGATCCCCGGCTTTGCGCTCTGGTACGTGGCGGGCGTGCACGATCTGGCGTTGTGGCGCGGCGAGCCGGAGTTTGTGCGC
>CAZYDC010000253.1:0-7591 GCA_964646065.1 uncultured Planctomycetaceae bacterium
GGCTTCGAATTTGTTTCGGATTTCGTGCTTCGGATTTCGAGTTTTGGTGACTGGGTCGCGCCAGATAAAACCGCATCTGCCTGAAACACTACACTAGCAGCCCGTTGAAAAAGTAGCATGGGCATCTTGCCCATGAGTCTCACGGGCGTCCCGCCCGTGCAAATGCCCAAGAACATGGGCAAGATGCCCATGCGACTCATGGGCGAGACGCCCATGCTACGCCGGATGGCCTTTTTCAACGGGCTGCTAGATGTGCCTCCCGCAGTGGCTGTTCCACTGGCCGCCAGGCCGAGAATCTGACCAGGAACCACATGACCAAGTGGAACGGCTCCGCCTCACCCGGCGGCAGCTTGATTCGCTTGAGCGCCTCGGTCAGGTCGGCCTTCTGACGCTTGCCCTTCTCATCATCCGGTAGTCACTGTTGCCGCCGCGCGCCCCGTCCCCCTATTCGCTATTGGATTTTCGCAATTCGACTCTTTCCGGTTGCAAGATTTCAGTTTCCGCTGCGTTAGGCTATATAGAACAATCGATATGGGCTCGCCGAGGGCGGCCCGAAAAGTTGGAACGAAAGGAAAGAACATGAAGCGGAGTATGTGCATCGCGTTGGCGGGAGTGGCGGCATTGGCCTTGGCGTCGTGGACAGCGTACGGCGCCGAGGAGGGCAAGGAACATCACCCGCACATGAGGAGGGCGGCCCATCATCTGCACCAGGTAAAGGTCGAGTTGGAGGCGGCCAAGCACGATTACAGCGGGGATCGGGCCGCGGCGCTGGCCGACGCGCAGAAGGCCATGGACGAAATCGTCGCCGGCTTGGAGAGCGACGGATGGAAAGGCCCGCACACTCTGGCCCCCGAACAATCGACCAGCGCCCCTGCCGAGGTGAAGCACCACGCCGAGATGCACCGGGCGCTGCATCACCTTCGCCAGGCGAAATGGCAACTGGAACATGCCGCCCACGATTATAACGGTCACCGCGCCGAGGCGCTCAAATTCGTCGAGCACGCGATCAAGCACGTGAGGGAAGGGCTCGAGAGCGTGGAGAACCCCTCCAAGTAAGCGCGAAGATAACTCGTCAACAGGTGGTGCGCATGGCGGCCCGCACGGGTCGCCATGCCATACCTTTCCCGACTCGGCTTTCCACGAGAAACAACCAATCCGCCGGATTTTTGAAACAATTCTGAAAAATTAGTACAAATTGTACTTCTTATAACTCTTTACCATTGTTTGACATTCGACGGGCCATTTCCAAAGGCCTGGAGAAGCCCTTGTGCGTGGGTTGAATTCCTCCATGTCGCGTCTACGATGGTTTGAGTAAAAAGAGAATAAAGGATGAATTGGAATGCGTGTTTCAAGTCATCCGACCCGAAACCAAAGAAGCCTCCTCCGGCAGAGCCGGGGATGGCATTGCAAAGAAGGATTAAGACCATGAAGACCTTGAACAATACCATTAGCCGGTTCGTCAGCGAGGAAGCAGGACTGGAAACCGTCGAATACGCCGTGATCGCGGCCTTGATTACCGGAGCGGCCATCGTAGCCATTACGTCCTTGGGCACCAAAGTCGCCGCCAAGTTCAACACGCTGGTAACCCAGTTGACCTAAGCGGTCAACGTCAGAAAAACTTGGGTTAGTGATGTAGCCGAAAACCATGGGCCTTGCCCCGACCACCGGAGCGAGGCCCGTGTGATTTAGAAAGCGAACAGGGAATAGCGAATAGGTTCCGCATGACCTATTCGCTATTCGCTTTTTTCCGCTGTTCGCTATTCGCTTTCTACTTCTTCAGTTCCTTCTCCAGCCGTCGAACGGCTTCGCCGGTGGGCGGCTGGTTCCACTCGATTTCCAGCGAACGCTTGTAGAGCTTCAGGGCTTCTTCCTTCTGGCCTTTGGTTTCGAGGAACGCGCCCAGCGTGTTGTAGGGCTGATAGTTTTTCGGGTCGGCGGTCATCCAACGCTGGCAGAGTCCGGTGAAGGTCCGCACGTCGTCGGTAGTGGCCCGCAGACGGGTGAGCACTTCCCAGGCGCCGGTGTTGACCGGATCGGCGGCCAGCGCGGCGTCGAGCTTTTCCAGCGCGCCCTGGGTGTCCTTGGCCTCGATCAGCTTGGTCGCCTCGGCGATCAGGGCCTTGGCCTTGGCGGGGTCGCCCACGATCGCGGCAGGGCCGCCCGTCGGGGCCATCGCCAACGTGATCGCCAGGTGCGCCACAAACCTCTGCTGGTCGGGAATCAGGCCGGCGTCGGTGATGACGATCTTGTCGATCTTCTTTTCCGGATGCGGATTCACCCACAGCGTCTTGTACACGCGGGTTTGCGGGTATTGCTGGCAAACGCCCCTCCAGGCGACCGTCGTCGTGGTGTACTCCTCGTCGGGGAACTGGTCGTGACCGTAGTTCCAGTCGCCCATGTCGGTCTCGTTCATGCCAATGACTTCCTTGGCGCCGTCGGAGTACCAGATCTCGCGCCGGCCGAACGAGGCTTTTCCGCCCGTCCATCCGCCGGTGTGCAGCAGGTAGAGTCCGGCGACCTTGTCCTTGCCGACCGGAACGGTCACGCTGTCGGGGAAGGTCTTGAGGTAATCGACGCAACCGGTCTTCAGGGCGATGGCGTTGGCCTTGCCCTCGGGCACCCAGAACGGAATCCCCTGGAAGTTGAGCTTCCCGGTTCCCATGTCGCGGATGTCGGAGTTCGGGCCCCAACTGCACCACTCGCTGCCGCCGGCCTTGTGGTCGGTCGTCGAGGTGTTGGCCTGAGCGGTGATGTCCACCGACTCGTACGTCACGCCCGCCGGCAGCGAGGGCTTGGGGTTGGGCGGACGCTGCGCGATGCCCAGGTTGGTCAGCAGCATGGAAATCACCCGCTTGGGGCTGCCGCCGATGATGTCTTCCTCGGACACCTCCCAGTTGAGCTGGTCGATGATGACCCTGCCCTTGCCGACCTTCACATCGAACAGGCCGCCGGGGAACAGCAGGTCCTTTTCGCCCTCAACACTGACGACATATTCGACCTGCTTGCGGATCTTCTGCTGCACGCCGTTGGAGACCTGCTCTGTGCCGTCGCCCGCCTCGCTGACGATCTGCGACCGCCAGTAGAAGTCCACGTTATTCAGGCCGGTCAGCAGCGGCGAGGCCGGCTGGTCGATCATCTGCCGGTCTTCCCACGACTGGTAAGGCTGGACCGTGATCTTCGCGGTCTTGCCCAGGACATCCGACAGCCAGGCGGCCTGGTCGGGCTTGACGCGGTGGACGATCAGCGTGCCGCCGGCGGCCACATGATTCTTGAAAGATGCGGACTCTAACTGCCCCGGCGTGCTCATATCCAGGAGCCAGACATTGGGATCGTCGCTCTTGAACGTGCCGCCGACTCGGATTTCGCTAAGGCGCGCCTGGACTTCCTTGGAGCAGTTCATCATCGCCAGAGGTTCTTGCGCGGAGCGGTAGACCGGCTGGTCAAGGTAGGCCAACATGCGGACGAGCATCTCGGCGCACATCGGTTCGGTGTTGATATTTTCGGTCAGCGGGAACTGGGTCGCCAGCACGCTGCCTTTGCCGAGGTAGACTTCCATCAGCGGCGTCCAGTACAGTCCGCCGTCGTGGCCGCCCTCGACGAGCGTCATGAAGTTCCCGCGGGCCGGGCGGCGATACGTGCGATGCGCGGCGACGTGGCCGGGGTTCCACATCTGGAAATCCACATCGGTTAGGCCTTTCATCACCGGGTGGTCGCCGGCCCGCACGAACAGCGTGCTGAACTGGCCTTTGAGTTCGACGTACGTATCCGCGGGCAGGGCCAGCGGCGTGGTCTGCTCCAGCAGGAGGACGCGCCCGCCGGCGGCGGCGAAGTCGCGAATGGCCTTGCCCTGCTCGCTCATCGACTCGTCAAACGCCATCGGGCCCACGATCAAAGCTTTGAACTGGGCCAGCGTTTGGGAGTCCAGCTTGGTGATGCTCTGGGCCTCAATGCCGATTTGTTTGATTGCTTGTGCCAGTTGATTCTTGGGGTCGTACATCGCCGGTGTTTGCCGCCGAATGCTTTCAGGCAGGCGAGACGCCTGCCCCACAAAAGGCGGCCAGACTTCCATCAGGCGCTCTTCGTACTCGCGCTGCACACCGTCCTTGGTCAGGTTCAGGGTCAGCGTGTATTTCGAACGCTTATCCACCTTGGGCATATCGAACGCGACCCGCTTGCGGCCGAGGAACTTGGTCGTCGAATCCATCGACATTTCGCCGCCGTCCACCTTCTGACGATTGTCGTCCAGCAGTTGCCAGGTGAAGACCAGCTTGCCCGGCCTGAACTCGTCGTCGATGACGGTCAGGCGGCGGTCCACCTTGGCGCCGGAGAAGTAGCGGATTTCCTGCTCGGGCATAATGAACGTCACGCCCTGCGTTCCGGTCGCCAGGAAGCTGCGCCAGTAGAGCCCGCCGATGAAAGCCTCGTCCATGTCGCGGTAGGCGTCCAGGGAGCCCTTGGTCCAGCTCATGCCGGGGCCCGTGAAGAACTGGTAGTTGGACGACACGGACGCCTTGTCGCCCAGGAACGCGCACATGGGCACGCCGTTCTTGTTGCCGAAGAACCAGAAGGTCTCGGTTTCGCCGCACGCGTGCGAGCCGTATTTCCAGGGCGGAATGCACGCGCCCAGCACGGTGCCTGGTTGCGGCTCCTTGGCCGATCCGTTGATGAAGAAGCAATCGGGCGAGTAATGGAACCCGCCTTTGACCTGGTCGGCGATGCCCTCGGGCATGCTCCACGTTCCGGATTCGACGCCCTGGTTGAGGTAGTGGAACGAGCAGAAGTCCAGCTTGCCGCCGTAATCCTCCTCGCCGTCGCCCATGATCCAGAGGTGCGGGTCCACCGTGTCCCGCATCGCCTTGGCCACGGACATCAGCAGGTCGCCGTACTGCGACTGGCCCTCGGGTCCGCAGGAGTACGGCGCGTAATGCCAACCCTCGTTGCTCAGGTCGTACCCCAGCACGCAGGGGCGCGATTGCAGCAGCCAGGCGTACTCGACGGCCACGCGGCGGGCGCTTTCCCACCGCTTGGGATTGTTGATGCGGGCCCAGTTGACCATCCACATTCCGTCCACGTCGATGTACGTGAACATGCCGGTCTCGTCGTAGTTGTCGATCGGGCACCACTCGCCGCGGATCTGATAATCGCGGCTGCCCTCGACGGCTTCCTGGCGGTCCAGCAGGTTCCCCTCGCCGTGCTGGAACGCGCCCATCATGCGCTTGGGCTGTCCGTTGTATTTGAACTCCAGCCCGTCCAGGCGCGCCTGGCGATAGCCGAACCGCTGTGCGAACGTGTCGAGGTTCTTATCCCCATCCACAATCGAAATCAGCAGCTTCGACAGCGCCGGATTCTTGGGCGTGTACGGGGTCAGGCCCTTCACGGTCCCCTCGACGGAGACCTCCTGCATCTCGCCCGCATTGAGGTGAACTTTCTTGTCCGCGAACTGCGTGTCCACGGCGTTACCGAACTGCTCGACCGCGATCTTCAACTGCACGTCCCGCGCTTCCTTGGCCGTGTTCTCCACTCGCGCGAGCACCTTGAGCTTGCCCTGGTCCACCTGGGGCAGCGCCATGGCCTGCTTGACCCGGACCTCCGGGGCGGTGTGAAGGAAAACCGAATCCACGCTCACGAACGGCCGGGGATTGTTGACCCAGTCGGCGTGGTCGTCCACGTCGATGCCGTCCGAGGGTTTGCACTTGTCGACGTAGTTGTCGGCGACCATGGCAATCGCGCCGCGGGCGCAGATGACCAGTTCATTGTCGGCGTCCTTCTTCAACTGGTCGGTCACGTCCACCACCAGCGGCAGGGCCGAACCTTCTCGCTTGCAGCCGACCTGCACGCCGTTCATGAACATCGTGCCTTCGACGACGACCTGCGTGACCTCGACGATGTATCGCTGGCCGGTCATCCACGACGGCAGCTTGAAGGTCTTGCGATACCACTGGCCGTAGATGCCTTCGGGCAGTTCCGCCCGGCGCCGGTCGGGCACGTTGATCTGCTTGAAATCCAGTTTGTCGGGCACGGTCTGAGGCACGCGGCGGGTGGTCAAGGGGGCCATCTGCCAGTCGCCGCCGTCCAGCGTCAGCAGCATGCGCTGGCCGGTCTGATTCCGCGACAACTCCATGCGGGTGTGCTGCCAGACATCCAGCGGACCCGGGCGGCTGGGCAAAAAGCCCAGGCGGGCGAACGCGTTCAGCGGCACCATCTCCAGCGGGCGAGGCACCAACGTGGCCCCTTCCGACGGGCGGGTCTTGACGCTCATCTGGTAGGCGATGTCCGTACCGACGGCCTTGAACTTGCGGCTGACGACGGCGGTCTTGTGCGATTCGATGGTCAGGGGAACGGTCTCCTTGACCACCGGCTTGCCGTAATAATCGGCCAGCAACACGTCGGCATCGATCTTGGCCGCGTACGGCAGCGGGTTGCCGATGATGACCTTGGCCTCGTGCTCGCTTCCGTCCAGTTGGTCGCCGATGATCTGCGCCTTGACGTCCAACTGCACCTGCGACAGCGCACCGTCGCGCATGCCCCAGGTCTGCCCCGTCACGCCGTGACCGCGAGCGGGCTCATTATTATACAGGCACAGGCGCAGGTACTTGCCCTCGTGCGAACCGGCCACCGTGATCTCGTCGCCGTCCTTCAGGTCGATCGCGTCCTTGCTCTGCAACTCGGCCAGCCAGATCGCCGGTTTATCCGAAGTCGGGGGTTTGACCTGCACCGGGTCGGACGTGGTCGAGAACCGAACCGGCCAACCGTTGAGGTAGATCGTCGCCAGGAACCTGCCGGGCGAATATTCGCTGCGGTTGTAGGTATCGTTCGATTGCGCCCACAGGCCGATGTAATACTTGCCCGCCTTGACGCCCTTGAGCGGCCAGTAGAAACACTTGCCGTAGACAATCGGCTGGGTGTCCATGGCGTCGGCGCCGGGGCCGAAATAATCCTTCGCCGTCGCGATGCCCGCCATGCCTTCCCACCCGGGCAGGGCCTTATCGACGCCAAACACATAGTCCGCCGTCGCTGCCGGAATCGGCACGACCAGCTTGGCCCGCTCCACGTCCGCGGCCACCTGCGCCGGATCGGGCGGCTTTTTGTCCTTGGTCTGCGCCGACAGCGGGCTGGTGCATACCAAGGCCGCCACCCAAGCTATCGCCATCAGGGCCCCGAACACCATGCCTCGCCGCGCAGAGTTTGCTCTGGTCAACCGTGTGCTCATTGGATTCTCCATAAGGTGTCACACACTCTATCGAGTTTGCAAAGGACTTCAAGGGATATGTACGCCGCAGCATTCTTTGGTGTGCGTAAAATTTTCCGGCACACGGCGAAACGACAACAACACGCCACGGAGGACACGGCGCGGCCTTCGGCCGCAACCAAATGACGAATGACGAATGTCGAATGACGATTACTGAGCGGACATCGGACAAGATCCTTTCAAGAAATCGCCATTTCTAACATTAGTGGTGCAGAGACCTCAGAGGAAAACGACGAAGGAAAACGGGGAAGAATCCGGGTTTCTGACATGGTTCGTAACCTATTAGAACCTGTCGGGAAGCCACCCGAACGGGCAGGCGGCTCATTAGAACGCACAGGCGGG
>CAZYDC010000254.1:0-7533 GCA_964646065.1 uncultured Planctomycetaceae bacterium
CTTTACATGATGAAGACTCAAGGGTTAGGTCTCGCCAGAAATAATTGTCACTCACAGTTAAGCCTGCATTTTTCGTCGTTTCTGTACTCTGTGAAATCTGCGTAATCTATGGACAAGTTTGAGTTTGAACGGAAACAAAAAGTCCCTGCCGGCTATGGGCAAGGGCTTTTCAAGGGCCACGCGAATTGTACTGACGCGGCAACCTATTTTTGAATGCGTTTGCGAATGTGGCCCGCCAGCCCGGCCAGGCCGATGAACAGGCTCACCATCGTCACCGGTTCGGGCACGACCGCGAGCGTGACCTGCTGGCCGACCATGTTGGCGTCGAGTTGGTCGACGTAGAACGGCACGAAGGAGTCGCCCGAGGTGGCCCCATCGTAAACAGGACCGCTATCGACGAAGTGAATGCCCAACAGGGCCAGCGACCCGTTCGCGACCGCGAAGCTCGGGCCTCCGGAATCCCCGCCCTCCAGATACGCTTCGTTCGCGCCCTGCTGGCCGCCGTTGGCGTAGTAGTTGAAGTACATCACGCGGGTCAGCCCATACCCCTGCAGCGGCAGGTCGTCGATGCCATGATGAAGTGTTGGTGGGCTGACACCGTCATCTGAAAGGAGAAAATCATTGTTGACGTTGCTCATTCCAACTCGATTGGGATTACCGTAGGTCATGATGGTCATGCCGTAGTAATCGGCATCACTGCCCAGGCTGAGCACGGGGTACTTGGCAATGTTGGAGGACACCGGCGTGGTCAACTTGCCCAGGTACAGATCCGAGCCTTGGCCGTCGTAAACGGTCTGGTAGTACGTGCTGTCCACGGTGTAGGACTCGGTCGGCCCGTTGGGGTTGTTGTCCAAGTGGAACGTCACCGTCGAGCCCGGAGCCGGGTGATCGTGGTTGGCGCTGAGGAAGTACGACGGGGAGATCATCGTGGCCCAGGATCCGCCGTTATTCCCCACGCCGGACCAGTCGTACGGCGCGCCGATAAAGCTGGAGCTGTCGAGGAAGCGGTCGTTCGCGGCGCTGGAACCCTGGCTGCCTTCATTCGCCAGGCCGGTAGGCCCCGCCAAACCTTGCAGGAAGGTGTCGCCCATCGCGCCGCAGGCCAGGACACCGACAACCACGAGAACCGCTGGAGCCAAAAAGTACTTCATGTTCATCCTCTCCTAACTTCCTAAGGTAACTTCCCGCAACATCAATTTTACAACGTGTTCGAACAACGCTTCCGTCGGTTCCGCCGAATGCAGCCCGGCTACCCGACGATTCTTATGCTCCCAATTTCGCGCGACGCCGAACCCAGCAGCCCAGGCTGCCCAGGGCCATGAACACCGAGGCCATGGTCATCGGCTCGGGAATCGGGTCGCCCGCGGCGCGAATCATGTTGACGCCCGGACTCCCAAAGAAGGTGTACGGCAAAACGTTCGCGTTGCCGGAGAGACTGTCGCGGTTAATAGCGCTCGTGTCCCCCTGATTCTCGTAAATAACCCAACTCTTGGAGGAATCGCCCCCGTAGGTGAGCGACGGGGCATCCTCGTCGTATTCGCTAAGGCCGAGGTCTTCCCGGGCCAAAGCGGTCACCCCAACAAAGAACTTGCCCGTTACCGAAACGCCGGGAACACTCACGGGCAGGAACGTGCTGCTGTCGGGGAAGTTCGAGGCCGGATAGGTAAAGCTGGTCTCATAGAGCAGGGTCACGCCCGGGTCACTGGGATTTCCGAGCTGGCTGGGACCGTCCGAATACAAGTCCATGTAGACCGTGGTGCCCGCGGTCAGGTGCGGATCTTTGGTCTGGCCCTGGTACGCGGGCAGATTGTTGGGAAAGGCCACCGACATTTGGTTGATGTCTACCGTTTGGCTGCCGGTGTCGAACGCGTTAAGCCACATCATCTGTGAAGTCTGCCAATTGGTCATCGCGGTGTCATTGGCAGTCCCCGAATCAATCGAAAAGACCGTGGTCGCCAACGCAGGCAGGCTCAAAACGGAAACGGCCGCACAAATCAGTAATAGGCCCAGTGCTCTCATTTGCTGCCTCCTGTGCCGGGCGCACCGGCGCGAACAACAAAATGTTACCGCTTCAAAACCGAATTCCGCTCAGACGTGAAGACAGATAACGAACCTTTTTCCTTCCGACGCTTTCTCGCTTGAATATAAGGATGTGAAAACTACGCACAAATCACTTTGCAACGACCGTTATGATACTCGAACTGTGGAATTTTGCAAGAGAAAAATCAGTTTACTGCCCGAAATTAGCGATGTTTGCTACTTGTACAACTCTTTTTCCATAGCCTGCTGGCGTTTGGTGGCGTCCTTGAGCGTCTTTTGCTCCTTGCGAGTGAGGCTGGCGACCCCGTGTTTGTGGATCTTCTGGAGGATGCGGTCGATCTGCTCCTGCTCGGCCGCCATGTTGTCCATGCGGCGTTTCCAGGCGCCCGACCCGACCCTGGGTCTGCCGCGAAACGCTCGCCGCAATCGAATGCCGCCGACGGCGGGCACGACCCACAAATAAAACGCCGCCGCCGCCGCCCCGCCCAGATGGCAGGAGTCGCTCCAGAAGCTCGAACTGTGGACACCCTGGCGGAGCGAACTGAGCACGATGAAAATCATCCCACCGAAAATAATCAGCGCCGCCAGACGGATCGGCACCGGGAAGAACAGCAGGATCAGCTTGAACTGCGGGAAAAGCACCGCGCAGGCCAGCAGGATCGCGAAGATGCCGCCCGAGGCCCCGATGATCGGCGCGATCCGGCTATCCCCCACCGCCGCCGACACGGCCACGTAGGTCATGCCGCTGAACGCGCCGCAGGCCAGGTAAAACGCCAGGAACCTGCGCGAGCCCCAATGCTGCTCCAGCGGCGAGCCCAGCAGGTACAAGCCCAGCATGTTCATAATGATGTGCCAGTAATCGGCGTGCAGGAACTGGAAGGTCACGTACCGCCAGGGTTGCCACCAGCCGTCGACATTAGCGCCGAAATGCAGGCTCATGAACCCAAGCCCCGTCCGAGAATCATCGAAAAAGATCTGCAGGGCGAACACGGCCAGGTTGACGATCAGCAGGTACTTCACCACCCGCGCCATCGGCGGCAGGCCGACCGTCAGCCCGCCGCCCGTATGCTCCGTCTCGCCGTCCTGCATGTAAGGCCGGTCATGGATTCCCATGTCGCCCCTCCGCCTGCCCGACCTTCAGCCAATACAGCCCCAGCGCCGCGATGGTCTTGGCGTCGTGAATCTCCCCCGACAACACCATTTCCCTCACCCGCGCCGGCGAGACCACTTCGACCTCGATTTCCTCGTATCGTTCCAATTCCTGCGGCCCGTCCCGCAGGTCGGTGGCCAAGAACGCGTGGAGCATTTCGTCGCTGCTGCCCGGCGCCGCCAGGAAGCTGCCCAAGGGCTCGATCCTGCCCGCTCGGTATCCGGTTTCCTCGGTCAACTCGCGGGCCGCGCAGTGACGCGGATCCTCCGAGGCCTCCAGGTTGCCCGCCGGCAATTCGTAGATCGATTCGCCCACCACGTAACGATAGTTCCGGATCAGCACGATTCGCCCGTCCGCCAGCACCGGCAGGATCACGGCCGCCCCGTTGTAATGCACCAGGTCGCGATCTATGGAGCTCCCGTCCTTCGCGCGGATCGTCACCCGATGCACGTCCAGCACGCGGCCCTTGTAGACCAATTCGTCTTTCTCAAATCGGCGGTCCATGATTCGATTATAAGAAGCCTGCGGCGAACAACGACAAAAAACTTCGCCGCGAATTAGGCGAAAACAACAACGGAAATCACCAAGAGCACCAAGAGCGCCAAGAGCACCAAGAAAAGCATAAAAGTGCCAGGAGTAAAGTGTCTTCCTGTTCCGCTTGCGGCTTAGCATCTGTTGTTGTTCGCGGGGAAGACGACAAACGGATGCTAAGCCGCAAGCGGAACAGGAAGATAAGCATTCCTTCTGACTGTGTCGCGTTCGTTCATTGTTCGAGCCTCTGGCCATTCTGGGTTTTTCTTGGTGCTCTTGGTGTCCTTGGTGCTCTTGGTGATGATCTTCGTTGTTTTCGTCCGCCTTGACCACAAACCAAAACCGCTTGTCTTAATTGATTATCAGACTAAGATACACCGACTCATGAGCAGGCGATTGGCCATTTTAGGCAGCACTGGGAGCATCGGCAGGCAAACGCTGGAGGTCGTCGGCGAACTGCCCGGGCTGAAGGTCTGCGCGCTGGCGGCGGGGAACAATTGGCAACTGCTTTGCGAGCAGGCCCGCCTGCACCGCCCCGAAACGGTCGCCATCGCCGACGCCGCATTGGCCGAAAAACTCCGGCCGCGCTTGCCGGAGGGCGTCAAGCTGCTGGCCGGCGCGGAGGCGATGACCGAACTGGTCCGTTCCACGCGCCCGGACATTTTGCTCAACGGCGTGGTGGGCGCCGCCGGACTGGCCCCGACGCTGGCCGCCATCGAATGCGGCGCCGTCCCCGCCATCGCCAACAAGGAAACGCTCGTGATGGCCGGCGCCATCGTCATGCCCGCCGCCCGAAAGGCAGGACTGACCGTCCTGCCCGTGGACAGCGAGCACTCGGCCATCTTCCAATGCCTCTTGGCCGGCAAACGCAGCGAGGTCCGCCGCGTGATCCTCACCGCCTCCGGAGGCGCGCTGAGGGACTGGGACGACGTCCGCGTCGCCTCGGCCACCGTCGCCCAGGCTCTGGACCACCCCACCTGGCAGATGGGCCGCAAAGTCACCATCGACTCGGCAACGCTCATCAACAAGGCCCTGGAGGTCGTCGAGGCCCACTGGCTGTTCGACCTGCCGGCAGAGGAAATCCAGGTCGTGCGGCACGGCGAGTCGATCATCCACTCTGCCGTGGAGTTCCGCGACGGTTCGATCATCGCGCAACTGGGCCAGCCGGACATGACCACCCCAATCGCCTACGCCCTGAGCTACCCCGACCGCCCCTGCCGCAACGCCCGCCCGCTGGACCTGTCCACCCTGGGCCAACTGACGCTGGCGCCCCTGCGCGGGCGATTCCTGCGCGCGGTGAACCTGGGATACGAGGTCATCCGCCGAGGCGGTGTTTCCGGCGCGGTCCTCAACGGCGCCAACGAGGCCTCCGTCGAGCAGTTCCTGGCCGGCAGGATCGCCTTCGGACAAATCGTGGAATGGGTGGAAGATATCCTGAACCATTCGCCCCAGGCGTCGCATATAACTCTATCGGACCTTCAGCAGGCCGACGCCTGGGCCAGGCAGCAGGTCCGGCAGAGGCTGGGCCAAACGTAGCAGGGGCATCTTGCCCATGTGTGACGAGGGCGTCTCGCCCTCGTGTGTCGCGGGCATCTTGCCCGCGTCTTTGCCGTTGTCGATCGTGTTGCACGAAAAAAAATACAAGGGAAACAGCCGGAAACTGCGAAGACGAGGGCAGGATGCCCTCGGCACACGCGGGCGAGACGCCCGCGTCACATTCAGACACGGGCAAGATGCCCGTGGGACTCATGGGCGAGACGCCCATGCTACGCGATCAACCGTTGTGAAAAGTTTGCGGGAGAATGCCCGCCGAAAAATGCCGATGTAAAGATGATGTAACAGTGTAAACTCAGTAGTACCGTACACCCTTAACGAGGTTTCGATGGAACAATACCTGAATCAACTAACCGCCGCCTGGGGAAAATTCATCCTGCCCCTCCTGGAGTTCATCATCGGGCTGGGCGTGATCGTGTTCGTGCATGAACTGGGCCATTTCCTGGTGGCCAAGTGGGTGGGCATCAAGGTCGAGCAGTTCGCGTTCGGGTTCGGAAAGCGGCTCTTCGGGTTCGTCGTG
Source organism: uncultured Planctomycetaceae bacterium (assembly GCA_964646065.1). Taxonomy (GTDB): domain Bacteria; phylum Planctomycetota; class Phycisphaerae; order SM23-33; family SM23-33; genus CAZYDC01. The sequence goes on from CAZYDC010000254.1 coordinate 5,796, forward strand.
GGCGAGACCGACTACCGCGTGAACCTCGTCCCCTTGGGCGGGTACGTCAAGATGCTCGGGCAGGAGGACTTCAAGCCCCTCAAGGAGGGCGACAAGCCCGACCCGCGCGCCTTCGACCAGAAATCCGTCGGCGCCAGGTTCGCCGTCATCTCGGCAGGGGTGATTATGAACGTCCTCCTGGCGGGCGTGCTGTTCGTCATCGTGGCCATGGCCGGTCTGGACGTCCCCGCGCCGGTGATCGCCGGCGTCTCGCCGGGCACCCCGGCCTATAAAGCGGTCGTCAACTGGGAAGGCCCCGCCCCAACCACCGCGCCAGCCGCCGCGCAGGCGCCGGCCCCAGTGATGGCGGCCGCCGCAATCTCGGCCCCCGACGCCTCGCCCGCCACAGGCCCCGCCGCCCAACTTGTCTACGGCCCGGTTGCCGCCCCCCCCCACGATCCATGGAACAACCGTCTCCAGATGGGCGATAAGATCCTGCACATTCACGGCGACAACATCATCCTGATGATCACTCGCGGCCAGGTTGAGACCATGCAGGAGCTTGTTCTGACCTCGGCATTGTCCTCCGAGGGAAAATTCTACGATTTCACAATCGAGCGCAAAGTGGACGGAGTGACGCGCACCGGAAAGGCCAAGAACGTGGGCGTGACGAATGACGGCGAGAAGCCGATCTTCGGCATCGGCTCGATGGCCCACATCCCGGTGATCGCCAAGGGCGATGATCCCATTGAGATGAGCCCCTTCCAGGCCGACGACCGCATCGTCAAAATCAACGGCGTCCCGATCGTCAACTATTGGGACATCCCTCGCGCCGAGGCCACCTTGGACGGCCGGCCCTTCACCCTGAGCGTCCAGCGCGGCAACCAGACCAAGGACTTCCAACTCCAGCCGGGTCTCCAGGGGGCGGACGACTATATCTACAAACCCGACGGGTCCAGCCTGCACTGCCGGATCGTAAAAGTGAACCAAGAGGACAAGTCCAACACGTCCACCACGGTCCAGCCGGACCAGGGGCCGGAACTGACGTTCAACGAGGACCAGTTGGACGGCTCGGCGGTGAACTTCCTCGGGATGGTTCCGCGGGTCAAGGTGCTTGAGGTCTTCACCGGTTCCCCGGCGGACGACATAGGCATCAAGCCCGGCGACATCCTCGTGTCCTACGGCGAGAAGAACAACCCCACGCGAAAACAGTTGATGGAAATCAGCAAGGACAAGTTCGAAAAGGGCACCCCGGCGGAGATTGTAGTCCTCCGCGGTCAGGAGACCCAGACCCACCAGATCACGCCCAAGAGCAGGGAAAAGACGGCGGAACTGGGCATCCAGGTCGGCGGCGATTGGGAGCACCTGGTCGTCGCGGGTCCGGTCGCCGATTCCCCTGCCGCCAAGGCGGGAATCGAGAACGGCGCGACCGTCACGCAGGTCAACGGTCTGCCGGTCCATTCCTGGACCGACCTGTACCTCGCCCTGCGCCAGGAAATGGGCCGGGAAATCAAGATCACCTACCTGCCCGTCCGTGCCGATCCCGCCCACGCGGCCAAGACCGTCTCCCTGGGCAAACTCACCACCGCCATGTTCGACCCCCTGGCCTACCGGTTCAGCGCCCTCAATCCCGCGCTGCCCTTCAAACCGCTGAACAAGACCATCCACGAGACCAACCCGATGGCAGCCATCGCCTGGGGAGGAAAGCAAACCCTCACGTGGGTCCTGGGAACCTACGTCAGCATCCGCAGCATGATCA
>CAZYDC010000255.1:0-7531 GCA_964646065.1 uncultured Planctomycetaceae bacterium
TTATGGGTGGCGGCCATCCCTGGCCGCCACCTCCGGACGCGGCGGCCAGGGATGGTCGCCGCGCAATGCCCCCTATAACTGAGGCATTACCACGCGTCACGACTCCTCCTTGAACGTCCCTCGCGGTTTTCGTATGCTATGGTCTAATGGAGTGCGGTCCCTGCCGCCACGGGCTTGACACGCCCGTTGGCAGACCCTAAAGTCCCGGTTCGTTTAACCGTTTCGGAGACATTCAATGCCAGATGCCGATCTGACGTCACAGGACGTTGCGAAGTTGTCCGCCCCGACCGACCTGATGGGTCGCGAGTGGGCGCCTTGCCGCTGGAATTGCCCCGTCCACGCGGACGTGCGCACCTACATCGAAAAGGCCGCCGCGGGCGAGTTCCAGTCCGCCATCGACGTCATTCGCGAAAACCTTCCCTTCGCGTGCGTCTGCGGGCGAATCTGCCACCACCCCTGCGAGGCCAACTGCCGCCGCACCGACGTGGACGCGCCCATCGCCATTCGCGAGGTCAAGCGGTTCGTGGGCGAACTGGCCGGTGCCAAGGCCACCGTCCGCAAGGCCGCGCAGCAGGACAAGGAGGCCCGCGTGGCGATCGTCGGGGCAGGCCCGGCCGGGCTGTCCGCGGCGCTGCTGCTGGCCCAGAGGGGCTACCACCCCACCGTGTTCGAGAAGTTCCCCATCGCCGGCGGAATTCCCGCCACGGCCATTCCAAAGTATCGCCTGCCGCGCGAAGTGCTCCAGATGGACGTGGATTGGATCTGCTCGCACGGCGTGGAACTGGTCACCGGAGTCGAGATCGGAAAGGACAAGACGCTGGCCGACCTGAAGAAGGAAGGTTTCGCGGCCGTCCTGGTCGCGGCGGGTCTGGCCAAGAGCCGCACGCTGCCCTTGCCGGGCGCGGACCACAAACGTGTCCTGCCCGTGCTGAATTTCCTGGAGGACCTGGCCTTTGACCGCACGCCGGACATCGGCAAGAACGTGATCGTGGTCGGCGGCGGAAACGTTGCCGTGGACGCGGCCCGCTCGGCGTTGCGAATGGGCGCGGCCGTACGAATGATGATGCTCGAAAACGAAAAGGAAATGCCCGCGTTTGTGTGGGAACAGGACGAGGCCAAAGAAGAAGGCATCGCGTTCGTTCACCGTCGCGGGCCGGTCGAAGTGGTCGTCCAGGGCGGACACATCGTCGGCCTCAAGGCTCGCAAGGTCACGCGGGTTTTTGAGGCGCCCAAGAAGTTCAACCCCGCCTACGACGACAGCGACGTGATCACGCTGGAGTGCGACACCGTGATTATGGCCATCGGCCAGATGGCCGACACGGGCTTCGTCAAAGGCAGCGACCTGAAGCTCGACGAGCGCGGCCGCCTGACCTACAACAAATTCACTCAGCAGACCAACCTGCCGACGGTGTTCGCCTGCGGCGAGATCGTCACGCCTCCGGGCAGCGCGGTCGAGGCCTGCGCGTCGGGCAAACGGGCCGCCGCGGCCATTGACCTGTTCCTGTCGGGCAAAGACATCGCCATCGACGACAAGCTGCCGCCCTTCATCGACAAGATCACTCCCAAGACAGCCGAGAAGGTCATCAAGGTGGACCGCCAGAAGGTTCCCACCGAGGCGCCCGAGGCGCGAAAGCATTGCTGGACCGAGACCGACCATAATTTCTCCCCGGCGGCCGCATTGGCCGAGGCCCGCCGCTGCATGAACTGCGGCAGCGGCGCCGAAGTGCTGGTGGACAAGTGCGCCGCCTGCCTGACCTGCGCCCGAGTCTGCCCGTTCGGCATTCCCAAAGTCACCGACGTGGCGAGGATCGAATCGACGCTCTGCCAGGCCTGCGGAATCTGCATCGCCGAATGCCCCGCCAACGCGATTGTTTCGCGCGCGGGCAAGCCGGCCGAATTGTCCGCCAGGGTGTCGGCGGCGCTATCGGGCGAAGGCCCGCGGTCGATCGCATTCGTCTGCGGACACAAGGCCAGCGCCGAGCAGTGGAAGGCCGACCCCGACCTGCCCGGCCTGACGGAGATTTACCTGCCCAGCATCGCGGGCATCCGCGTGATGGACCTGATGGGCGCGCTCGAAAAGGGCGCGCACACCGTGCTGGTGATCGCCTGCCGCAGCGGACAGGACCGCTACCCCCAGGCCAACGCACGAATCCGAAACCGCGTGCAGCAGGCGAAGGACTTGCTGCGCGAAGCGGGATTGGACAGTGAGAGAGTCAAACTGGTCGAATTGACCGTGACGTAAGAAGAAGGCACCAGGCACCAGGCAAGAGGCACTAGTGAAGAGCCGCTTGCTTTTGCCTTGCTGTTTCTTAGCTGTTGCCTAGTGCCTATTGCCAAGTGCCTAGTGCCTTTTTGGTTGTTGCCTAGTGCCTGTTTTCAGGAGAATCGAATGATCGTAGCCGAACGCAAGAAATTCGAGAACATCCTCAAGATGTTGGAACCGTATAAGCGCGTGCTGGTTCTGGCCTGCGGGTCGTGCGTGACCGTCTGCCTGTCGGGCGGCGAGAAGCAGGCCGACGAATTGGCCAGCCAACTACGCCTGGCCGCCAAGGCCGGCGGCCGCGAAATCACCGTGGACGTGGACTGCATCACCCGTCAGTGCGACCGCGAATTCATCGCGAACCTCAAGTCGTATCGTAGCATGGGCGTCTCGCCCATGAGTCCCACGGGCGTCCCGCCCGTGTCTGTTCCTTCTTCTTCTGTTTCTTCATTGGAAGAACAACAGCAATCACAACAGCAACAGCAAAGACATGGGCAGGATGCCCATGCTACACACGGGCAAGATGCCCGTGCTACGCTTTTCAGCCAATACGACGCCGTGCTCTCCATCGCCTGCGGAGTGGGCGTGGGGTTCATGAGTGAGCAGGCCCCCGCGACGCCGGTGCTGCCCGGCCTGAACACCTCGTTCTACGGCGCCTGCACGGTTCCGGGCACGTGGGCGGAATACTGCGGCGGATGCGGCGACTGCGAACTGCACCACACCGGCGGCATCTGCCCGGTCGTGCGATGCTCCAAGGGCCTGATCAACGGCACCTGCGGCGGCACCAGCAAGGGCAAATGCGAGGTCTCGAAAGACATGGATTGCGGCTGGTACCTGATCTTCAAGAAGCTCCAGGAGACCGGCCGGCTTGAGGAATATCGCAAGGTTCGCCCGGCCAAGAAGTGGTCCAAGGACCGCAACGGCAAGGGCGTCCGCAGACTGACCCACAAGGAACTCGCGCAACTGGAAGAGGAGTCCGCGCAATGAGCGACCCCGCAAACGCCGCCCCCGCCGCCGCACCCGCCGGCCCCGTAAGCAAGCTCCAGGCCGAACTGGAAGCCGGGCATTTCGTCGTCACCGGCGAGATCGGCCCGCCCAAGGGAACCGAGGTCGCCAAGTGCCTCCACGAGGCCCAGGAATACCTCAAGAACACCGTGGTGGCCGTCAACGTCACCGACATCCAGACGGCCGTCATGCGGACCGGTTCGATGGCGATCTCGCACATGCTGACCGATTTCGGCATCGAGCCGATCTACCAGATGGTCACGCGCGACCGCAACCGCCTGGCCTTGCAGAGCGACCTGCTCAGCGCGTACTGCCTGGGCATCCGCAACGTGCTGGCCCTGACGGGCGACCACGTCTCCATGGGCGACCACGCCGACGCCAAACCCGTCTACGACCTCGACAGCGTCAGCCTGCTGGCCGCCATGACCCTGCTCGAAAAAGGCACCGACATGGGCACCGACAACAAGGGCCAGCCCAACGTGCTCGAAGGCGCGCCGAAATTCTTCAAGGGCTGCTGCGTCACGCCCTGCGCCGACGAGGTCGAACCGCAGATCATCAAGCTCGAAAAGAAGGTCGAAGCCGGCGCGCAGTTCGTCCAGACCCAGGCCGTGTACGAGCCCGAGGTCTTCGAGAAGTTCATGAACGCCATCCGCAATCGCGGCATCAAGGTGCCGGTCCTGCTGGGCGTCGTCATGCTCAAGAACGCCGGAATGGGCAAGTACATGAACAGCTCGGTCCCCGGCGTAAAAGTCCCCGACGAGATCATCGCCCGCCTGACCGCCGCAAAGAAAGAAGACCGCGAGAAGGTCTCCATCGACATCTGCGGCGAGTTGATCTCCAAGAGCAAGCACTGCTGCCAAGGCGCCCACCTGATGACGCTAGGCTGGGACCACTGCGTACCGGGAATCATCAAGGCCGCAGGGCTCTGACCTTATTCTCTTGTCTTACCCTCTCCCCCTGAGGGAGAGGGTGGCCCGCAGGGCCGGGTGAGGGCGGCCCAGGTAAAAGCATGACTCAAAAGCCCCCGCAAACCTCCGAACACATGGTCTCCCGCGCCCGCCGGCTTCGCCGGGACTCCACCGTTCCCGAGCAGCACCTCTGGGCCATGCTGCGCAACCGCCGCTGCCGCGGACTGAAATTCCGCCGCCAACAACCGCTCGGCCCCTACGTGGCCGATTTTTTCTGCGCGTCCGAGCGGCTCGTCATCGAACTGGACGGCCGCAGCCACGAGGGGCAAGAGGGCCGGGATATGGAGAGGCAGGAATATCTTGAACGGCAAGGCCTCAAGGTGATTCGATTCACGAATGATGCCGTGATTGCGGACGTGGAAGGGGTCGTGGAGGCGATTGGGAAGGCGTGCGGTCACCCCGGGCCGCCCTCACCCGGCCCTTCGGGCCGACCTCTCCCTCACGGGGAGAGGTAAAAAGTTTCCGCTCATCTTGTTTTCTCCTCAAACCCTCTCCCCTTGAGGGAGAGGGTGGCCCGAAGGGCCGGGTGAGGGCTCAGGCGAAAACGTCGCCTTCCTGCAGGCCCGCGGGCATGGGGGCCGGGCGGTCGCACTTGCTCTTGAGCGTGATGTGCTTTCCCTTGTCCGAAGAATCGTGGAACGCGTGGATGATGTCCAGCACGTGGAAGGCCATCTGGCCGTTGGCGCGGTGCGGGCGGCGAGTGCGGATCGCGATGGCCATGTCCGTGATGCCGATGCCCCGGCCGTTGCCATGGTAGCCGAAGCAGTCGGTGGGGATTTTCTTCCACTCCTGCGTGCCGGCCTTCTGGTAAAGCACCTCGCCGTCGAAGTGGTTGGGGTCCGGAACCGACAGCGAACCCTCCGAGCCGTAAATCTCGATCAGCGGCATGTGATTCATGTGGACGTCGAAACTGGTGATGATCGTGCCGACCGCGCCGGAGGCGAAGTCCATCACGCCGGCGATGTGCGTGGGAACGTCCACCGTGACCACGGTCCCAGCCAGCGGCTGGCTGGTGATCGTGCGGGTGGGGAAGCTGATGCGGGTCGAACCGCTCACCCGCCGCACCGGGCCCAGCAGCGAAATCAGGGCCGTCAGATAGTACGGGCCCATGTCGAACATCGGGCCGCCGCCGACCTTGTAGTAGAACTCCGGGGCCGGGTGCCAGCTCTCGTGGCCGTGGCACATCATGAAGGCCGTCGCGGCCACCGGCGTTCCGATGGCGCCTTCGTCGATGAGCTTGCGGCAGGTCTGGATTCCGGCGCCCATGAACGTGTCCGGGGCGGCGCCCACGCGGAGTTTCTTCTGCTTGGCCAGCGCGAGCATGGCCTTGCCGTCCTCGCGCGCCACAGCCAGCGGTTTTTCGTTGTAGACGCTCTTACCCGCGTTCAGCACGTTCATGGCCACCGGGGCGTGAGCGGCCGGAATGGTCAGGTTCAGCACGACCGTGATCGACGGGTCGGCCAGCAGTTCATCCACCGTGACCGCCCGCAGACCGTACTCCGTGGCCCGCGCCTGCGCTTTGGCCATGTCCAAATCCGCCAGGGCGACCACCTGGACCGCCGTCTGATTCTTAAGCGTGCCCAGATACGCCGGAGAAATGTTGCCGCATCCGATGATTCCGATCCTGGTTGTTTCCACGTCAATAACTCCTTGGGTTGGGGAAGTCATTATTAGAACATCCTCGCGGGGAAAAGCAAGAAAGAACGAAGAGCGATGGGCAAAGGGCGAGGAGCGAAACACGACGTGCATGCCGGGTGCCATGCCCAAGTCTGCGCGGGCATGTCTTCCGCGAGCCAACATGCCCGCGCGGACTTGGGCATGGCACACGAAACAGCATCAGTGGTGGTGTTCCATCTTCTTATAAGGTTGCGCCAGAAGTTCCGGCGCGTATCCGCCTTCGCGGATCAGGCGGTTGCGGAGTTCCTCGCCGGCTTCGCGGTAGAGCTTGCCCATCCGCTTGCGAGTGGGTTCGTCAAACGCGGTCGCGATGGTGTGGAAATATTCCTGCGTGCCTTCGACCAGCGCCAGCATGTGCTCGGCGGCCGGGCCGTCGAACGCGCGACTCTGGCCGCAACAAAGGTAGATGGGCGAGGTGTGCGCCACCGTCGGCTCGGCCGGGTGCTTGTCGGGACCTTTGCAGCGGGCGGCCAGCCACCCGGTGCCCTCGACGCGAATCTTGGCCGTCACCTCCAGGCGATACGTCTTGCCTCCGTCTTCAGAAGGATCACCCACATGGCGACAAACAACGTCGCCATGCCACCCTTGGGCGACCTCGGACGCCACCACGCGGCCGTTCTGGACGATCTCGATCTTGCCGATCGGCCAGACGCTCTGGGCGAACGCATGGACCTCGACGGTTCCGCCGCCCTCGGGAAGCGAGATCGTGCTGCCGACCGGCTGGCCCTCGACCGTGAAATCGATCAGCGGGCCCGACGACGCGAACGTGCGCCCACCGCGGACCGCCGCCGCCCAATCGTCGTAGTCCAACGGTTTGTTCGGGTCCAGTTGGGCGTAGGTGCGGGTCCAGCCCAGGGCGCAGTACGCGCCCATTTTGTCGGTGCCGCTGGCCAAGGCAACGCGGTATCCGCAGTTGAGGTAGCGGTACCATTCCTGGATCGGATAGCCGTCGTGCGGATACTGAATCTCCAGCGCGTCGACCAGCCCGGCGATGACCGAGACCGGGTCCTCGGTGTTTCCGCAGTACGGGAAGTGAGGCCGAACGACCAGCCCGCCGCGCCGGCGGTTCTCCAGCGCCCACTCGGCCAGGGACATGAAGTCCGGGTCGCCGATGAACGCCTCCGAAGGCCCGCCGCAGCACATCGGGTACACGGGCAGGCCCTGCGTGCCCAGCATGGAAATATGCCCCAGCATGTGGTTGCGATTCTCCGTGCCGACGTAGACGATCGTGTCGTCCTCGATCACGTTGGCTCGCCCGCGAATGTCGCCCACGTTGGTGAACAGCCGCCCCCACTGCGAGGCCAGCAGGTTGACCACGTTGACGCCCTCGCCCTGGGCCTCCAGGGCGGCCGTGTGCGGCGAGATGAAATGCACGTGCGTGTCGGCCGTCACGAACCCGCGACGCCGCCAGTTGAGGTTATGGTCCACGGTCAACTCCAGCACCTCCTGGCCGGGGCGAACCGTCACCTTGCGCCGGATCGGCGCGTACTCGAAACCCTTGGAGATTCCCACGTACAACTCGCCGGCGGGCAAGTCGGTGGTGAACTCGCCGTTCACGTAGGCGCAGTTGCGGCCGCGAGTCGTGACCTCGCCGAAGCCCACGCCGCCGACGACCACGTCG
>CAZYDC010000256.1:0-7496 GCA_964646065.1 uncultured Planctomycetaceae bacterium
GAGTTCCAGAAGGCCGTCGACTTGGATCCTTATTTCACCACAGCCCGGAACAACTTGGGGTTGACGTACCAACTCGAAGGCCGGTACGACCTGTGTTATCGATGCTATAAGATGTCCGTGGAGATGGACCCCTCGGATGTCGATTCGCAATTCAAGCTGGCGGGCGTGTTGTGCATCATGGGGCGATTGGACGAGTCCGCCGATATATGCCGCTTGCTGCTGGGCAAAGGGTTCGCCAGCCCGCCGCTATACACCCAACTTGGAGTAGTTCTGATTTGTCAGGGGCAACCTGAGGCGGCGGCTGGGATGTTCCGAAAAGCCCTGAACATGGACGGCTCATACCGCCCGGCATTGAACGGCCTGCGCCAAGCTCTTGGCCGGCATTCAAACCAGCCAGGCACCCGGCAGTAGTGGTCGTGATGATAAACTGCCGTGTGGCCCGCCTGGGCCATTCTGAGCCTGGGGGGCGGTATCGCATGGCGATAAACAACATCACCATGCCACCCTTGTTTGCCATTTCAAATGCCGGCGGTGGAGATCCACTCAAAAAAGAAAGAGGCTCAGGTTTGCACCTGAGCCTCTGGGTCCCTGCCTTTTTTTCCTGCCTTTGTTTGCGTAGAGAAAAGCTTAATCCGGAGCGGTGGCATTGTCGGCAATCACTGGCTTGTCCACGGCGCAGTAGACCTTATCGCCCCACATGTAGCCGGCGGGGTCGAGCGTTGCCTGCAGGCCGAACGTGCCGGCATGGCCGTCAGCGAAAGCGTAGTTGCTGCCGACATGGTGCATATTGGGCTCGATCATATAGATGTGATCGACGACGAAAGCCTGGCTCTTGTCGGCCAAAACGCCGTTAATGGCGGCCAAGGCAGCCGTGTATCCGAGTTTTTCGCACTGTGTGCCCAGGACATATCCTTCGCCATTGAAGAATCCAGTGGTGGTCGTGATGCCGTTGGTGGGACGATGGGGCTTCCAAGCGTCGCCGCCGCCGGAAGAGGAGCCGTAGATGCCGTTCGAGCTATTGCTGAACTCGGCCAGCATGATGGTCCTCTGAATGTCTTCCACTTCGGCAGTGCTGACGTAGCACAGGTTCTGCGTGCCGGTGGTGGGATTGGCCGCGTCGTAGGCGGCGCTGTACTTCTTGCGGGGCATCAGGATTTCATTGGCGGTGTAGCTCAGACGGGCGCACTCACGGTCATCGAGAGTGGAGGACTGGGGGATTTCGCCCGCCGGGGGATTGATGATACGGCCGAGGTTCGTGGTGGGGTTCCAAGTGGTGTAGTTCGTGGGCGCCCAGCCGTGGGGAGCGTGCGAGGGGCAGACGAATTCATCCGACGTATGGGGATATTTCCCGGCGGTCGGATCGGCGGTGTAATCGGTCATGTCGATCGCGGCCGTCCAATGATAGTAGCCGCCGCCGCTGGAGCTTCCGTTGACGTAGTTGTAGCAGGTCGGATACGTCAGGTTGTTCTGCGACGTGTACATCCAGAGACTCAATCCGGCATTGTGCATGTTGGCCAGGCAAGCCGCCCTCTGGGCGGAGGCCTGAGCCTGCATAAGATTCGGCATCAGGATCGTCGCCAACAAGGCGATAATCCCGACTACAACCATCAACTCGATCAAGGTGAAACCTGTTCTCTTCTTCATGCTTCCATTCCTTTCGTTCTGATTCCTTTTCTAGACATGACGCTTGAGACCATTTCCCAAGCACTGGCGGGAATGATAGTGGCATCGGGTTAGCAATTCAGAAGAACTATGTTAGATTATCGTAAATCGCCGACGGGGAAAGCTGGCGAATGCTGAACCGTAAATTAACAGTTTCGTAATGCAACCTTTGCGCCAGCCGAGAATAATCTGCGGCGCGATGAACATCTCAAACATCAAGAGGGAGGCGGTGCAGGCGGCTTTGTTTCGTTGCGGCCAGTGCGGTCACGCTGTCGAATTGCCTGCCGAGACCCTTGGAAAAAAAGCTAAATGTCCGGAATGCGGCGAGGTCAGCCGCGTCGGACCGGCGGAACCCATGATCGAAATTATCGAAGAGAACGACCCGACGCCGCAGGCCCCAAGACCTACGCCTTCTCGTGAGCGGAAGGCTGGCTCTCAGACTCAAGAGCCGGCCAGCGAGGGCACCGACGCAGATTCGCTGGCGATGTCGTACCTGGGCCGGGTCCAGGCGGGGCGCACGCTGGAGAAACCGATTGCAGCGAAATCTCCGGCCCTGCAGCGCTGTCCCCACTGCCACCAGGTGATGCCCACCGAGGCCGTCGCCGCGTCCGCGCCGATCGCTTTGGCCAAACCGGCCATCGCGTCACCCCGGCCGGCCGTTGTGCCATCTCGGCCGGCTCTGGCGCCATCCCGACCGACCGTCGCGCCGGCCAAGCCTTCCGCGGCACCGGCCAAACCGCCCGCGGCCGCCACCCAGCGGGCGCCGCGACCTTCCGAGCTGACTGGACGATCCTCATCCGGCGTAATACCGCTGCGCCCCGTGGGCGAACCCACCATGCGATGCCCGTATTGCAGGGAAACGATCCTCCTGGCCGCTCGCAAGTGCAAGCATTGCGGCGAGTTTCTCGACGACACGCTGCGTTGCCTTTCGGAGCCCGGCGGTAACAAGCGGCGGGACAGTTCCGGTCGAAGCGCCCCGGATGATAGTGGCTCCAACAGCTTGCAGGAACTCGCGTATCGTATCGGTCCGGTCAAGCTGGCGATCGCGGCTTTGGTGGTGGCGGGCCTGGCCTATGTCGGCGTGCATTTTCTGGGAGGAAGGACCGGTGTGGCGGCAACTCCGGGCGCAAACCCCAATTCGGCGGAGGCGACCTTGGGGGAGGACAAGTTCTCCGCGGCCAAGGATGCCTTGAGCAAGTTGACCGACAAGCTCGAGAAGCAGTTGGTGGGCACCGAGGTTCGCAGCGCCGGCGGGAGCGTGCTGACTTTTGAGAACAGCGACAAGGGCGTCGCGCCCTGGGCATCCGAATTGATCGGTTCGGGCAAAAACCTCAAGGGCCGCGTCACCATCCCCTACAAGATGGAAAGTTCCGAGAATCTCGTGTCGTCGGACCGCGGGGTTTTTGTGCTGGAGCTCTCGTCCAAGAACGGGGGGCTGTGGGAATTGAAGGTGGTTCAGAAGCAACCCTATGTTCGTATAAAGAACGGCGCCGAGACTCCAATCCCCGGGGAGGACCGCAACTTTTATCCGCAGAAGGACGCTGATTTTGCGGTCGTCCACTTCAAGAAAACCCTTTCAAAAGTCGCTCCGCCTCCCACGGACAGTTGAGGACGGTCCTATTCGTCGTCGGGTCGGTCATCCCGGCCCTCGGCGATGGCGATGATTTCCGCCAGTTTGGCCGCGCAGCCGTCGGCGATCACCTGACGAAGACGTTCGGGATTGTGGAACACCTCCAGCATCATGGTTCCGCCGTAGCGGATCTCCCGAAGGGCCCGGGCCATGGCAGCGGCGTCGACAGTTCCGAAGGTGAGCATCTCATGATCGTCGGCCACACCGGAGTTGTCGCTCAAATGGACGTAGATGATTTGCTCACCACCCTGTCGCACAGCCGAGGCGACGTCGCCGACCATGTTCGCGTGTCCGCAATCGAAGCAGATTCCCGTATTGGGCGCGGCGACCTGGCGGAGGATTCCGGCCAATTCGCCCACGTCGCTGCCCAGCGCGTGGTAGGCGGGCAGGTTCTCGAACGCGTAGCGCACGCCGACGCTCTGGCCGTACCGGCCGAGCTCCTCCATCGAACGCTTGAGCTGGTCCACCCGGATCAGCCTCTCGTGCGGGCTGATTCCCTCGCGGCGGATCGTCGCGCAATGCACAACCACCAGCGATCCGCCCAGGTCCAGGCAGAGCCTGCCCTCGGCCTGGAAGGTTTCCACGGCAAATCGCCGGGCGGACTCCAGCGGGGCCGAGGGGTCATACGGTTCACCGAAGATTCCGTGAAGGCTGTCGCAAGGCATTCCGCCGGAGGCGATGGCTTGGCGCATTTGTTCGAGCGAAACATTGGCCTCCGTATTGCGATAAGCCTGCACCACCGTGCAGCCCAGTTCGCGAAAGAGGGGCAATTGCCGCTCCGTCGGAATGTCCTCAAAGCCGATGGCGGCTATCGTGCCGAGTTGAATGGCCATGGTTGTCCAATCGAATGCGAAGTTAGCGAATTATAGGGACGATTCTCGGGAATCACAAGGGACGCGATGCGTCACGCGAGGCGCTTGCGGAGAAGGTCGGCGCGGGCGACGCCGCGCTGCGCGGGCGAGAGGTCGGCCTGGAGCATCCGTTGCAGGTGGGCCGGCTGGATCAGCAGGAACAACTCGTTGAGGACACGCGGATCGATGTCGGACACGATGCCCAGGTTCACCCCCAGCCGCAGCAGCGACAGCAGATACATGGTCTCGTCGGAGGTGATGGTCCGGGCCGACCGCAAGATCGCCAGCGAGCGATAGGCCTTGTCCTCCAGCGCGGTGCGATTGCGCTGCATCAGCGAGGCCCGCGCCCGCTTTTCGTACTGGATCAGTTCGGGCAGGATCTGGTCGTGGAATTCCCGCACGATCTCCTGCTCGCTCTTGCCCAGCGTGGTCTGGTTGGAGACCTGGAAGAAGTCTCCACTGGCCTCGGTCCCTTCGCCGTAAAGCCCCCGGATGGCCAGGCGCATATCGCGCGCGGCCCGGAAGGCCTTTTCGATCTCCCCGGTCATCTTCAAGGCCGGGAGGTGCAGCATCACGCTCACCCGCATGCCGGTGCCCACGTTGGTGGGGCAGGCGGTCAGGTATCCGTACCTGGGGTGGAAGGCGAAGTCCAGCCGCTGCTCCAGCAGGTCGTCCACGCGGTGGATTTCATCGACGGCCTGCTCCAGTTGCAGGGCGCTTCGCAGCACCTGGATGCGGAGGTGGTCCTCCTCGTTGACCATGATGGCCAGCGTTTCGTCGCCGCTGACGGCGACGCCGCGCGGGTGCGTGGTGGGCTTGGGCGGCGTCTTCTTGTCGCTGGCGCCCTCGGTGCCCGCGGCGTGCTGCCGCGAGACCAGGTGCCGCTCCACCAGCAGTTGGCGATCCAGTTCGCCGGCGGCGGCGACGTCCACGTAGAACATTTCCGGCGCCAGGTTGGCCTGGAGGATCCGGTCGCGCAGGCGGCGCTCCAGATCGGCGCGCTGGTCGTGCGTGCATCGCGTCAGGAAGGGCATTCCGGCCAGGTTCCTGGCCAGGCGGACGCGCGACGAGATCACCACGTCCTGCAGGGGTCCGCCCCCGCGGAGCCATTCGCCGGTCCGGCTGGTCAGGTCAAGGAATTTCATGGGTTCTCCAGTTCCTTGATCTGGTCGCGCAGGCGGGCCGCCAGTTCGTAGTCCTCCTGCACGACGGCCGTGCGGAGGGCGCCTCGCAGGCGGAGGATGGCGTTCTGCTTCTTCTGGTCGGCGCCGGCCTTTCCGGGCACCTTGCCCACGTGCTGGCTGGCCCCTCCGTGCGCCCGCTCCAGCAGCGGATCGAGCATCGTCGCGAAGGTGTCGTAGTCGTTGGGGCAGCCCAAGAGGCCCTTGCGGCGGAACTCGGAGAAGGTCATCCCGCACACATCGCACTTGAGGTCGGCCTGCTCCGGCTGGCCGGACTTCTGCAGGACAAACTCCTCCAGTAGCTGGCTGAGCGGCACGGAGGTCTTGACGGTCAAACCCTCCGCCGCGGCGCACTCCTCGCAGAGATGCACCTCGCTCTTCTTGCCCTCGGCGATGTCCGTCAGGTGGATCGTCGCCTGCTTGTCGCATTTATCGCATTTGAACTGCATGTTGCTATCCTAGGGGTTCATTTCGTTCGCGTCAAGCGCGCCCCATGAAACGCAGGGTGAGTAGCGAAAAATAAAAACCGCAATCACCAAGAGCACGAAGAACACCAAGGGCACCAAGATTTGGAATCAGACGACAAAATACCTCAAGGTGCCAATTCTTTAATTCTTTTCTCTTTCCTTGGTGCTCTTGGTGTTCTTCGTGCTCTCGGTGATGGCTGTCCTCTTCGCTCGTCGTCCTTCGATCTTACTTCCGTCCGGCGTTCTCCATGAGCTTGAATCCCAGCAGCGTCTGGGAGATCACCATTTTGGAGCCCAACAGGGTGATCGAACCTTTTCCGTCGGGTTTCCACATGTCGTCGCCGATGGAGTCCTTGACGGCCTGGATCAGGTTGTCCCGCAGCTTCTGGCGGGCCGTCGGGAGGTCCACTTCGGCGGCCGAAGCACTGTTGCTGCTGCTGGACTGTTGACTGAAGAGTCCGCCGCCACCGCTGCCGCTTCCTCCGCCCGAACTGCCTCCGCCGCTCCCGCCACTGCTGCTGGGGCTGCTTTGGGACATGTCCAAGACAGGTCCCGCGATGTTAGGCACCGGCATCAGCAGGTCCGAAACGTCGACGACCTTGGTGATCGTCTCGTTGTTCAGCGTGTTGCCCGTGGCGATGGTGACCACGCCGTTGTGGGCCACCCAGTACGCGCGGGAGAGCTTGTCCTTGTCGCCGTTGACCTGGTCCAGCACCATGTCCAGCAGTTGGGCGTGGGTGAGGTCCCTGGCCTCGATGCTCACCTGCGTCTCCTTGGTGATGCCCGAATCCTCCAGGCTCTTCCAGTTGACGGTCAGGTTCACCTTGCTCACGTCGCGGACGTAGTTCAGCACGTCGGCCAGCGAGGTGTTGTCGAACTTGATGATCTTGGCCGGGGCGGAGTCCTTGGCCTTTGCCGCGCGGGCCGGCGTGTTCTCGGCCGCCGGCAGGTCATGGTGGTACAGCACCTTGGCCTGCGTGGTCACGTGGACGACATCGCCCTCCATGTACCACGCCAGCGGATGTTCCCGGACGGCCGCCCGGGCCAGGGCCATCTCCAGCAACTGTTCCACCGTCGCGTTAGCCGTGGAGTAAACGACCGTGGCCTTGCGGTCGATGCCCGTCGTCTCCATCGCCTTCCAATCGATCACGATCTTCAGGCCGCTTGCGTCCGAGAGTTTGGCCATCGTCTCGTCCAGCGTGCCGTTGGTCGAGAACTTGGGCACTTGCTTCTGGAGTGCGGTTTGCGAATCGTCGCCGGCCAGGCTATGGCAGACGACCAGCCCCAAGGCCAGGAAAGCGGAGATCAGCAGGATGGAAGTTCGTCTCATCATCATCGCACCTCGCTCTGTCGGTTAGACCCAAGGAGTTCCAGCGTCACGGTGCATCGCGCCCTTTCACAGGTATTATATCGGTTTGCCCTTTGGCAAGGAAAGGGGGAAAGCAAGAATATATGACGAATGTCGCATTTTGAATGACGAATATCGAAGAATAGGCGACATTCGTAACCTATTGGAACCCGCCGGGAAGTCACTGGAACGGGCAGGCGGCTCATTAGAACGGGCAGGCGGCTCACTAGAACCCGTTGGGAAGTCACCGGAACCCGTCCGCAAATCGACAAGTGACTTACATGCATCGAGTTATCGATTTCAAAATCGCTTCTCGCGTGTTTTTTCGTGTTATTCATGGTGATCCTTTCATAGTTC
>CAZYDC010000257.1:0-7492 GCA_964646065.1 uncultured Planctomycetaceae bacterium
TGACCAGCAGGCACACGCCTCGTTTCTGCGGGCAGGAGTCCAGGGCCACGTTCTTCTTCTTGGCCTTCTGCACCACTCGCCCGAAGCGAACCAATTGATTGATTGTCGGCATCTATTACCTCGTATCCTTTTCTGTAGGGTGTGCAGGTCTTCATGCACACCATGATCTTGTCCTTCTGTTGCGGTGTGCGGATTGGGGTCAATCCGCACACCCCACACTCAACTCTGTCCAGTCAGCGCCTGTTGCACGGCCTGGGTTATCTGTGCGTCGGTCATCTCTTCTTCGCTGGTCATCGGCAGTTCCGGGAACTCCACAGTTCGCTTGATCTTCATTTCCAGGTACGGTTTGAAGCTCGTACCGGCCGGGATCAAGTGGCCCAGGATCACGTTCTCCTTCAGGCCGCGAAGCTCGTCCATCTTGCCTGCCAGCGAGGCCTCGGTGAACACCTTGGTGCTTTCCTGGAAGCTGGCGGCCGACAGGAAGCTTTCGCTCTGCAACGAGGCCTTGGTAATTCCCAATAGCAGGGTCTTGGCGGTGGCGGCCCGAGGCTTGCGAGTCTTGGCCGGCTCGCCGCCCTTGGCTTCCACTTCCGCGTTTTCCTGCTCGACCTTGTCCTGGTTCACCACGTCGTTCTTCAGGAACGACGTGTCGCCCGGCTCGATGATCTTCAACGAGTGGCGAAGTCGCTCATTCTCCTCGACAAACCGGAATTTGTCAATGACATCTCCGGGCAATAGGGCACTGTCTCCGACGTTCTCGACCTTGACCTTGCGGAGCATCTGGTTGAGGATGATCTCGATGTGCTTGTCGTTGATCGTCACGCCCTGCTGACGGTACACGCTCTGCACCTCGCCCAGCAGGTACTGCTGCAGCGCTTCCTCGCCTCGAATGGCCAGGATGTCATGCGGCACCAGCGGGCCTTCGGTCAAGGGGTCTCCGGCCTCCACGTAGTCGCCGGTATGCACCAGCAGGTGCCGGTCGTGCGGAACGTGGTGCTCGCGTTCCATGTTGGAATCGCTGCGGACGATGATGGTCATCTTTCCGCGGCGCTTGTCGGTCCGCAACTCGACGTGGCCGGAAATCTCCGCCATCGCGGCCGGATCCTTGGGTTTGCGGGCCTCGAAGATCTCGGTGACTCGCGGCAGACCGCCGGTGATGTCCTGCGTTCCGCCCGCCTCGCGAGGCTGCCGGGCAAGCATCTCTCCGGCCGTCACCGCCTGGCCTTCTTCCACTTCAATACGCGCCTTGGAGGGCAGGTAGTGGAAGTCCAGAATCTTTCCGTTCTTGTCTTCGACGATGATTCGCGGATGCTTCTCGCCCTTGTGCTCGATGACGACCAGTCGCGGCGCGGAGACCTGGCCCTTGGTTCGCTCGGCCTCGACGCGGACGGTCTCGCCTTCCTCGATATCCTGGAAGCGGACGGTTCCAGCCGCCTCGGCCAGGATGGGCACGCGGTGAGGATCCCAGGTGACCAGGCGGACGCCCGGCTTGACCTTGGTTCCTTCGGCCACCATCACGGTAGCGCCATAAGGAACCTTGTATTTTTCCAGTTCGCGGTTCTTTTCGTCCACGATGACCAGTTCGCCGTTTCGCTTCAGGGCGATGAGCGTCTTGGTCCTTCCGGCCACCACTTCCACGACGTTCAGTTCGCGATAAGCGATGGTTCCGGTAGCGGTGGCCAGAACTTCATATTCCGACATGCTGCGGGTGGCGACGCCGCCGGTATGGAACGTACGCATGGTGAGCTGCGTGCCCGGCTCGCCGATCGACTGGGCGCCGATGATGCCCACGGCCAGACCTTCTTCCACCAGTTTGCTGGTGGACATGTCGTTGCCGTAGCACTTGGCGCACACGCCCAGGGGGCTTTCGCAAGTCAGGACGGACCGGACGCGGATCGTCTCCATGCCCAGTTCCTCGATCTTGCGGGCGGCGGCCTCGGTGATGACCTGGTTCTCTTTGCAGATCACTTCATCGGTGATCGGGTTGACGATGTTCTCTCGGGCGACTCGCCCGATGATGATCGCCGAAAGGGGCACGTCCACCTGCTCGCCCTTGTAAATGGCGCTCTTGGGAATGCCTCGCTGCGTGTGGCAGTCCAGTTCGTTGATGATCACGTTCTGAGCCACGTCGGCCAGCTTGCGGGTCAGGTAGCCCGAGTCCGCGGTCTTGAGGGCCGTGTCGGCCAAACCCTTGCGGGCGCCGTGAGTGGAGCTGAAGTATTCCAGCACGGTCAGGCCCTCGCGGAAGTTGGCCTTGATGGGCGTCTCGATGATCTCGCCGGAGGGCTTGGACATCAGGCCTCGCATACCGGCGAGCTGGCGGATCTGGTCGGTGTTGCCTCGGGCGCCCGAATCGCTCATCAACCACACGGGGTTGAGGTAGTTGGGGTCGCTTTCCTTCTTGTGCGTCTTGAGGGCTTCCAGCAGGTTCTTGGTGACCTCTTCGCGGGCGTGAATCCAGATGTCCACGATCTGGTTGTATCGCTCGCCCTCGGTGATGGCGTCCGACTGGAAATCCTTCTCGACCTGGTCCACGCGGTCCTGAGCATGGCCGATAATCACCTGCTTCTTCTCGGGAATCCGCAGGTCGCTGATGCCGAACGACAGCCCGGCCAATGTGGAGTTCTTGAAACCCAGTTCCTTGATGTTGTCCAGCAGGGTCAGCGTGGCGCCGCGACCCAGCGTCTGGTAGCAGTCGCTGATGACGCGCCCTGCCCCCTTCTGGCTGAGCGGGTAGTTGTAGAACGACAGCCCCGGCGGGAGGATGTCGTTAAAGATGCACCGGCCGACGGTCGTGACCAGCCTGGCTTCGGGGCACGGGAGGGCCTTGTCCTTGATGGCCTTGACCACCATCATGCCCTTGGGCACCTGCAGAAGAATCGGGGCATGCATGCCGATTCGCCCCTGCGTGTGGGCCAGCATGGCCTCGTGCGGGTGCGAGAAAACCGGGTATTTCTGCCCGTCGGAGTGCTTGAGCTTGGCGATGGCCTTATTGACGAACTCGCTGCCTCGGTCGGAGGTCAGGTAGTAAATGCCCAGCACGATATCCTGGCTGGGCGACATGATGGGCAGCCCGCTGGCCGGGCTGAAAATGTTGTTGGTGGCCAGCATGAGCACGTGAGCCTCGGCCTGCGCCTCGATGGACAAGGGAAGGTGGACGGCCATCTGGTCGCCGTCGAAGTCGGCGTTGAAGCCCTTGCAGACCAGCGGGTGAATCTTGATGGCGTTGCCTTCCACGAGCACCGGCTCGAACGCCTGGATGCCCATGCGGTGCAGCGTCGGGGCGCGGTTGAGCAGCACGGGGTGCTGGTAGATCACCTCTTCGAGGATGTCCCAGATTTCGCGGTCCTTGTGTTCCAGCATCTTCTTGGCGGACTTGATGGTGTCGGCCAGTCCGCGGTCCTTGAGGCGGCGGATGATGAACGGCTGGAACAGTTCCAAGGCGATCTTCTTGGGCAGGCCGCACTGGTTGAGCTTGAGCTCGGGGCCCACGACGATCACCGAGCGGGCGGAGTAGTCCACGCGCTTTCCCAGCAGGTTCTCGCGGAAGCGGCCTTGCTTGCCCTTGATCATGTCGGTCAGGGATTTCAGCGGGCGATTGGCCGTGCCCTGCACGGGGCGGCGGCAGCGGCCGTTGTCGAACAACGCGTCCACGGCCTGCTGGAGCATTCGCTTCTCATTGCGGATGATGACCTCGGGCGCGTTGAGGTCCATCAGTTTTTTCAGGCGGTTGTTCCGGTTGATGATGCGCCGGTACAGGTCGTTCAAGTCGCTGGTGGCGAAGTTGCCGCTTTCCAGCAGCACCAGCGGGCGAAGGTCCGGCGGGATCACCGGGACCACTTCCATGACCATCCACTCGGCCCGGTTTCCGGACAGGCGGATCGACTCGACCAGCTTGAGGCGCTTGGTGATGTCCTTGATCTTCTGCTTGGAGGCGGTCTTCTTGAGGTCCTCGCGGAGCGTGTTGGCCAGCGTGGGCATGTCCAGCTTTTCCAGGAGGATCTTGATCGCCTCGGCGCCCATCTGGGCGCGGAAGTCGTCGCGATACTTTTCGTACGCGCTGCGGTATTCGTCCTCGGTGAGCACCTGCTGGAACTTCAGCGGCGTCTGGCCGGGGTCGGTCACGACGTAGTCCTGGAAGAGGATGATCTTCTCCAAGTCGGCCGTCTTCATGTCCAGCAGCGTTCCCAGGCGGCTGGGCAGCGCCTTGAAGAACCAGATGTGGACGATCGGGGCGGCCAGGTTGATGTGGCCCATTCGCTTGCGGCGCACGCGAGAGTGCGTGACCTTCACGCCGCAGCGGTCGCAGATGATGCCCTTGTGCTTCGTACCCTTGTACTTTCCGCACGCGCACTCCCAGTCGCGCTCCGGGCCGAAGATCCGCTCGCAGAACAGCCCGTCCTTCTCCGGACGATACGTTCGATAGTTGATCGTGTCGGGCTTCTTCACTTCGCCGAACGACCAGCTTCGAATGTCATTGGGGCTGGCTAACTGAATCTTCACCGAGCCGTAGTCATTGATCCTGTCATATACGCTTTCAGCCATTTTTCATGCTCCCACTAAGGGGTTAAACTCTTGTTCTTTACGCCGCCAACGCTGGGACAAGCAGCACGTTTTCCTCGTGTTTATCTTCTCGCAACTTCTTTTCCACGTCCGTGAGGGCGTTCACATAGTCATAAGCCCGTACGCCTTCCTTGTCCGGAACAACAATCAGGTATACCCACTCGTCCTGCTGCAATACGTCCTTTGAAACCTTCAAAGTGAACGGCAGGCGAGACTGGCTAACGTACTGATCCAACATCTCCTGAACCAGCCCACACAATTTTGTAATTTCTTCCGCATTTTTCGGCTCTTGCATCGTCAGAACCCTTTCATTAAGTGGAACACGTTTCCCATCAGGGTCAGAGCGTTTCTTGCTTCCGTGTCGCCCATGTCGTCCGAGGGGCGATAGTCCGCGACAAGACGAAACTTATAAAGGCGCCTGACATACTCGGAGACTGTCCACCGCGAGCCTTTCATTGCGATCAAATGGTTCTCGATCAAAGACGGCAATTTCGCGTGTGTGGGCCCCTCTCGGTCCACCGGCATCGCGACGCCGCGTTTCATCAATGCACCGGCAGCACGCGCATAGACAGCATAGTACGCGCGATTGACTGCGCTGCGACAGTACTTCGGATCGGACGACTGGACCAACGTGCTGGCCGCCGCATAATTGTCATCCGCCACTTTTTTCCACATTGCCATCATCCAGTAGCTAACCTCAACGCCTCAAACGACCTCTATCTCCGCACGATCTTCGCGCGACTACTGGGCCTAACCGCCGGAACCGCAATCCGCCACTTGCCCGCTCGCACACCCGACTTGGGAAGCTGCGGCGGGTATTCGCGTGGCTCAACCTCGCACGTCAAATCCGTCCCGATCGCATAGCAAACCTCCGGCGTCCAAGCCTCCCAGTTCCCATTGAAACTTGCCTTGGGCCCAATGTGGGTTGGCAAGACGCTTAAAGTCATTCCACCGGAAAAGTCAATCCGCAAATACCACCTATCCTGGATGGAAACCCGCAACGTCCGTTTTCCCTCAAGGAGTCTAAGTCCTTCCACAAGTCGCGGAGATTCGTCATCGGAACCGGTCACGGCGCCTTTGATCGAATTCAACTGCCAGGAACACCAGACCATCAAGCCAAACTCACCTTCGTAAGGCGAAAGCCGACTTCGTCTGCGCTTGCCGACCCCGGGATGCCGCAGCAACTTGCGGCCTAAAGCCAGTTGGAAAGTGCTTCCGACGCTTCCGCCGCAATACACTCGCCAGCACTTGCGTCCAAGCAGTACAGAGGTAATCTCTGTAGCAGCACGCTCTTCCAGGATTTTGGCAGCTATCGTCATCCTATGTCATTTCCGCGGGTACAACTCTTTTATCTCCTGGGCTCGTTCCAGGATTTCTTTCTTTGTCAGCCGCTGACCAGTTATGTCAAGGTGCAGCAAACGCCGTTGCTGCTTTGAAAGATCAATTTCGTCGCAAACCCAATCAATGAACGCATTGTCAGCCTTCTTGCCCATACGTCATAGGTCATCCACTGAAAACACGCTCGTCGGCGCGCCTGGTCAACCGCAACGGATCAGATCAGCTTCTTCTTCTCCAACTGGATGTTCAGGCCCAGGCCTCGCAGTTCGTTGCACAGCACGTCGAAACTCACCGGCGTGCCGGCCTCGAGGGTGTTGGTGCCCTTGACCATGGACTCGTAAATCTTCGTGCGGCCTTCGACGTCGTCGCTCTTGACCGTCAGGAGTTCCTGCAGCGTGTAGCTGGCGCCGTAGGCCTCCAGGCCCCAGACTTCCATCTCGCCGAATCGCTGTCCGCCGGTGCGGGCCTTTCCGCCCAGGGGCTGCTGCGTGATCAGCGAGTACGGACCGGTCGCGCGGGCGTGAATCTTCTCGTCCACCAGGTGATGCAGCTTGTTCATATAGATGAAGCCCACCGTCACGCACTGCTCGAACGGTTCGCCGGTCCTTCCGTCATAGAGGCGGACCTTGAAATCCTCGGGCATTTCGGCCAGGATCTCGCGGGTGTCTCCGGCCTTCTGGACCACGTCCAGTTGCGTCTTGCGCTGGCGGACGAACTCGTTGGCCTCTCGGACGCAGGCCTGGATTTCCGCTTCCGTGGCGCCGTCGAAAACGGGCGTGATTCCCTGGAAACCCAGCACCGCGGCCGCCCAGCCCAGGTGCGTCTCCAGAATCTGCCCGACGTTCATACGGCTGGGAACGCCCAGCGGATTGAGGCAGATGTCCACCGGCGTGCCGTCCTCGAGGAACGGCATGTCGGCCTCGGGCATGATGCGGGCGATAACGCCCTTGTTTCCGTGGCGCCCGGCCATCTTGTCGCCCACGCCCAGCTTGCGCTTGGTGGCGACGCGGATCTTGACCATCTCCAGCACGCCCGAGGGAAGCTCGTCGCCACGCTTCATGTGCTCGAGCTTGCGCTTCATTTCCTTCTGAATTTCCTGAATCCGAGGCCAGTACCGGGCGTACACGTTCTCGCCCTGCTCCTTGACGGCGGGCTTGGGCGACTTGATCCATTTGGTCGAGAAGCCCTCGACCTGTTCCAGGATGATGCCGTCGTTCTCGCTCTGCCCGACCTTCTGCTTGGTGGACGGGTCCACCATCGGGGCGCCGAGCACTTCGTTGATTTCCTCGGCCATCAGGCGGAAGACCTTCACGACCCGCCCGTTCATGTCCTCGGTGTAGTCGCGAATCTGGCGGTTGATTTCTTTCTTCTGATCGTCGGTCAGGTGCATCCGCCGCGAGAACTTCTTGGTGGTCACGACCACGCCTTCCTCTCCGGCGGGCAGTTCGAGGCTGTCGTTCTTGACGTCTTCGCCGGCCCGGCCGAAGATCGCGTGCAGCAGCTTCTCTTCCGGCGTCAGCTCGCTCTTGGACTTGGGCGACACCTTGCCGACGAGGATGTCGCCGGGCTGTACGAAGGTGCCAATGCGAAC
>CAZYDC010000258.1:0-7479 GCA_964646065.1 uncultured Planctomycetaceae bacterium
CAATCGCGAGGGGCTTTGCTCGACGGCCCTGGCGCCGAGCGTGGCCTTGCCGCATCCCCGGCACCCGTTGCCATACAGCATCGCGGCCAGCTTCGTGGTCGTCGGGCTGACGCCAAGCGGCGTGCCGTTCGGCGCCGCCGACGGAACGCTGACGCGGCTGTTCTTCCTGATCTGCTGCAAGGACGACCGGACGCACCTGCACGTTCTGGCGCGCCTCGCTCAGATGCTCCACGACCCGGCCGCCGTCGAAAGTCTGCTCGCGGCCAACGGCCCCCAGGAGCTTCGCGACATGCTGGTAAATCTGGAACGGCAGGCACTTGGCAATAGGCAATAGGCACTAGGGAAAAATGATCTTTTTACTTGGTGCAGTTCCCCTGAGTTTGGGCAAAGAAAAGAGGTTTTCCCAAGGTTGTAGCTGTTTCTTCTTTGCGTCTTAGCCGTTTCTTCGCCCCGTATGGGGCGGTAGATTTGTAGCCCACCGCGTAAGCGGTGGGTTTCCTGGCGCGCGGACAAAGAGCCCCGGCAGGGGCGAAACTACGGAGCACCCAATGAGCCACACATACACCTCCCTTCAGTACCACCTGGTTTTCAGCACGAAGGAACGGCGGCCTCTGCTTTCCAAGGAACTCATGGGGCGTGTTCACGCCTACATCGGTGGAATCGTCCGCAATATACAAGGCGAACCGATCAGCATCGGAGGGACGGAGGACCATGTGCATGCCCTCTTTTCCTTGAAGCCGAATTGCTGCATTTCCGACGCGGCAGGCACGATCAAGGCCAACTCGTCAAAGTGGTTTCACGACACGTTTCCCACGCTCCCTTTCGGTTGGCAGGAAGGGTACGGGGCGTTCACGGTCAGCCGGATCAAAGTGGGTGCGATGGCGGCCTACATCCAGAATCAGGAAGAGCACCATCGCAAGGCGTCATTTCAGGATGAATTCCTGAGTCTCTTGCAGCGGCACGGAATTTCTTACGAGGAAAGGTATCTCTGGGTGTGACGGCCTGTCGCCCCTGCCGGGGCTAATTGGTTCGCGCACCCTGGTTCCCACCGCTTACGCGGTGGGCTACAAATCTTCCGCCCCATACGGGGCGAGGAAACAACAAAGACAGGGCAAAGAGACTACAAAGACAAAGTGAAGAAACATCAAAAAGTCGGAAAAACGTCTTTCCTTCCGATTAAGAGGCGAAGAAATGAAACTGTCACAGGAAAAAAGTCGCGCCGCCAAAATGCTTAAGGGCAAGTTAGTCCGCAGAGTCTTACGAATAAGGCGTAAGGAATTTGGATTAGAACTTGATGATGGAACTCGATTGTTTCTCGACTGGGAGAAGAACGGAATCAGTATATCGATTACCCAAGGTTCTTGCCCCCCTATTGCCTAGTGCCTATTGCTTAGTGCCTTCCCATATGTCCAAACGTGACGACATCTTCGACCAGGAGTTTCTGGCGCTCCTGGAGCGGTTGCATCTGCTGGCCAAGCGATTGGCGGGCGGGCCAGCGGCCGGGCAGCGGCGGTCGCGGCGGCTGGGCGACGGACTGGAGTTCGCCGACCATCGCGACTACGCGACCGGCGACGACATCCGCTTCATCAACTGGCCGTATTACGCCCGCATGGAAAAGCTGCTGCTTCGGATGTTCCACGAGCACAGCGACCAGGGCGTGTTCATCTTGCTGGACTGCTCGGCGTCGATGAATACTGGCTCATCACTCCGGACCCCGCGCCGGGTGCCATGCCCAAGTCCGCGCGGGCATGAAGGCTCACATGCCCGCGCAGACTTGGGCATGGCACCCAAATTCGATTACGCCCGCCGGACGGCGGCCGCTCTGGCGTACGTGGCCATGGGCGGGCTGGAGCGCGTGGTCGTTCAACCGTTCGCCCAGGACCTGGCCACGCCGCTGCACACCGGGCGAAACCGTGCGCAGATCCTGAGCGTGCTGGACTACCTGTCCGCCCTGGAACCCGGCGGCCTGACCGACTTGCCTCGGTGCGTCGAGCGGCTGGTCGCGCGGCGGGATTTCGGCGGTTCGGTGCTGATCCTCAGCGACCTGCTGGACTGCGGCGACGATCTGTCCGACGCCTTGGCCCGCCTGCGGCCACGGTGCGAACCGACCGTGATCCACCTGTTCGGACCCGAGGACGCCGAGCCTACCATCGGCGGGCAGGTGCAACTCCAACATGCCGAGACCGCAGGGGAAATGAACCTGGACGTGACACCCGAACTGCTCCAAAGCTACCGCCTTCGCTGGCAGGAGTTCCGCCAGGCCTGCGAGCACGCGATCCGCGCCCGCGGCGGAACCTACGTGTCCGCGCCGACCTCGCTGCCCTTCGAGAAACTCGTGCTGGGCACGTTGCGAAAGGCCGGCGTGCTGGAATGAAGTTCGGGATTCGGGATTCGGGGTTCGGGATTCGTGCGTAGCCTCAAGGCATCACAGGGTGCCCCACTGCGCCGACCAGCAAGCCCGCCAACACCTCCTGGAGATCGATGGCGGGCAAGCTGGATCTCATGTCGGCTTGCCGGTCGGCGACGCGCGACCGTTCAAGAGGAAAAAACTCGAGCATTCAGACACCCTCGAAGATAAACGCCACGGCAGGAGCACCGCCCCGTGATTTCCCGGAAACCGAAATGCACCCGAGTGAACGGATTTAATGGGGGTTAGCAAATATAGACGATAGAATGGTTTGTGGTCTGGACAATCTGCTCCCGGACGGGATCGTCCGGAATTCTTCCATCCTGGGGCGATGTGGCGTGTCCAGACCAGAAGGCACGCATAAGGAGCAAGCCATGAAAACCGCAAGTCTACTGGCTGCACTGCTGGCTGTGGCGCTGCTGGCCGGATGCAAGGCCAAGACCTCCCCAACACAATCGGCGGAAGCGACCGATCCGGTGAAGGCCCAACTGGCCTCGATGGCGGCGACCACCGATCAACTCGCCAAGGACAATGCCGAGCTTCGCAAAACCCTTGCGGCGCTGGCCCAAAAGGAACAAACCAGGAATGACCTGTCGTCGCAATTGGAGCAGGCCACAAAAACCGCATCCGATCTGCAAGCCGCCAACGCCCGCCTCAGTAGCGCGTTGATGGACAGCGAGGCCAAGCTGCAACAGGCCGTGGCGGCCTTCAAGCTGGCCGCGGACAAGGCCCAGGCGGCCAGGATGGACGCACTGGAAACCCAGGCCCAGTCCTTGGTCAAACAGAACGCGGAGTTGACCGGCAAGCTTGCGGCACTCCACGATGACAGCGACGTGGCTCAGGCGCGGGCCTTGGCCAAGCTCCAGCAGGAGGTGGACGACGCCCAGGACGCGATGCAGTCCTTGCGAGACCAGAACAACGACATCGTGGGCTGGCTCCAGGAGCAGATGCAGCAGCGATCCGACGGGACAGGGATAATCGTGACCGGCCCGGCCGTCCCATGGTGGCTGTGGATCAATCGCCACGGCGGAGGGCACTGGCCGATTCACCCGGTCGTCCACGGCAAGGAAAACGGGGGAATCCACGAACCGATCAACCAGAATAATTCCGGCTCGCTGCCGGTGTCCGGCGGCGTGCGGACGGAGCACGGTCACGCCATGTCAACCCAGGATCGTTCCTTCGACAGTCACACCTCCGCCGTCGGCAATTCCGGCGGTCGATCCGGCAGCCCCGCGTTGGGAGGCGGCCACACGCAGGGGTCCGGTGGAACGCCTTGGATGGGCTCCATCGGGCCGTCGGAGCAGAACTCGAACACTGGCGGCGGCGCTTCCGCCGGATCGTCAAGAGGGTTTGCCAAACCCTGATAAAACCGCAGCCCGCCGCGGCGGGAGTCCCATGGGCATCTTGCCCGCGTGTGACGCAGGCGTCTCGCCTGCGCGTGTCGCGGACATCCTGTCCGCGTCCGGGGGAATGCGGAGCAGACGCGTCCATACGGACGCGGGACACGAGGGCAAGATGCCCTCGTCACACGCGGGCGGGACGCCCGCGTCACTTCCCGGAAACCGAAATGCACCCCCCATGGCCTGGTGCTTCTTCTGTTCTCGTTTCATTCAACAACGACAACAAAAAGACATGGGCAAGATGCCCATGCTACATCAATTTCTGCTCCAACGGTATCTGCCGTGCCTGCCGACCTCGACATGCCCCAGGTCCACCAGGATCGCCACGATCACCAGCACCAGCCACCCCCCGGACACACTGCCCCCGTTGAGCATGGCCGCCATGTACGCCAGCGTGGTGTAGGGCATGAAGAAGAACCCCAGCAGCGGCCAGAGGACGCTGTGGTAGGCGTGGCCGAACCAGCCGGTCAGCAGCCAGATAAAGAACATCACCAACCTCGGGGCCAGTAACGCCAAGAACACCACGATGCAAGGCATAACAGTCTCCTCTAACCGTCTTTAGAATCGCCAGCCGTATTCTGCCCACATTATAAGCTGCAATGTGACCCAGAGATTGAATGCCCCGTGCAAAACAATCGAAACGGTAGTGGACTGGGTTATGTGGCGCGCGAACCCGAAGATCAGCCCGTCGCAAGCGACATGCAACTGGCCCGCGACGTTATATTGCTGGTGAAGGGATGCCCAAGCCAACGACGTGAATATGATAGCGACGATCGGGCCGGCCCTGGATTCGCTGACGCCCTTGAACACAAATCCCCGCCATAAAATCTCCTCGGCCAGAGGCGCCAAAACCACGCTTCCCAGCAGCAAAAGCAGGAGTGGTTCCGATGTCTCATCGTATGAGTGCTTTCTGTGGAGATACAGCGCCAGGGCATGAAGGATGACGCGAAACAGGAAGTGGAAGACCATGAACACAAGCAGCCAGATGGCCGCGGACTTGAAGTTAAGCCGCTTCAAGTTGCAATACTCCAGAAACGAGAAGCCCTTCACGCGGATTAGAATCGCCAATATTGGCAGAAGGATCGCCAACTTTATCGCGGTATAGATGAATTGCCGCACTTCATTGTCGCCGTTGTGAAGCGACGGATCGATGCCGAAGAGCTTGCACAATTTCCCCAGCGGGAGCAAATCCACGATGGGGGGCAAGGCCACCCATGAGATTAAAATGAAGCCGGCCGCTACCAGCAGCGTGATCGGCAGGCTATACGGCTTTTGGGGCGTCGCCTGGACAGAGCTTCCATCAAGGCCATCGACAGGTACAACGACTGCCTGTGGTTGTGCGGGCTGCGGTGGACTTGAGTTCAAAAGGTCTTCGGTCATTACTGGCCCCTGGCGCCGGCCGTCAATATGGTCTTAGTCGCTTCTTTCGGGGCGCAATTTTACTGTCGAGGGTCCGACGAGGCCAAGTACAATCCCGGATTATCCCGGCTGTGATTTTCCAGGCCGTCCATGATCGCGCGGCAACTGTTCTGCCACCGGTCGGGCGGCATGTCTTCGGTGATGCCCATAATCACGCCGTCGGGACTATCCATCTCGGCCAGCATCTCGACCGTGGCCTTGGTGACGGTCGCGTCGTCGGCAAGGTGCAGCGCGGAGGGGAAGTTCAACCAGAGCACCTTGTCCGGCCAGGCCGCGCAGGCCTGGGCCAGCGTCATGTCGCTGCCGGGGGCGGGCGTGAAGGCCTCGATGTAATCCAGCCCGCTGCCGGCGATGTCCTCGGCCAGCGCTCGGCAGTTGGCATCGAAGTGACAGCCGACAAGTTTGCCGTGCTTGTGGAAAACCTCGGCGGCCTCGTTGTAGTGCGGAAGGTAGTACCGGCGGAACGTGTCGGCCCCGATGATTTCCGGCACGACGTTTCCGCCGTAGTTCGCGTGCGAGGCCGGCGAGGCGGCCACGAGCGGATAAATCTCGCGCCGTTTGGCGACCAGGGCGTCATAGAGTTTGAGGATCTCGTCGCGCCGGTCCATCCATTCGATGCAGAAGCCCTCCGGCGACAGCCACCCGCCGGAGATCAACTGCTGGAGCGGTTCCAGCCCGATGCCCGCGCGGAGGATGATGTCGCCGCCCAGGGCATCCTGGGCCGCTGCGTAGGGCTCGTAGCTCGCCTCGTACCGCTCGTCTTGGATCAAAAAAAGCAGGGCGCGGTAATCGTCGGCCGATTTGAAGGGATACTCTTTCTGCCAACTGGTGAACCCCGCCGGCTGGCTGACGCTGGTGAGCACCCCCGCCGGCGTCTCCCACGTGTTCCGCACAAGTCGGGTCGCGCCTTCGCAATAGGTCTGCGACGTGTACTTCACGTTGGGCTGATGGCTGGCGAACACGGACGAGCGGTTGACGATGCACAAGCCCCGATTACGCATCTGGCGCTCGGCAGCGCACTGGGGAATCATGCATTCATACACCGTGAACGGCACGCGATCCACCCGCTGCCCGTGCAACACGCGAAGCACTCTTTCTCGCGGAGTCATTGGCGCCTCTTTCCACGCCCATTCGGCGTGGTTGTCGTATCCTACCCGCAAAAAATCCGTTTTGCATCGATTTTGAGGCAAAGATAGCCTCGCCAGCCATTTACCAACCTTGGAGCATGATATGTATCCTGTTATTCTGCCGATGTTTATAAAAATCACGCCCTGGTGATAATTTTGGTCAAATCGGGCTTGGGAGGCGTATAATGTAATGAAATTCTCGATGAGGCGAACAAAAATATTTGCATGAAAATCGAAAACAGAGGCAGTCGCAATATCTTTGGGGCGTTGCCTTTATGAAATACGAGAAAATTGGCGCGAAGATTTAGTGAAATTTTTTCGCTAAAACCGGATATTCTGTGTTGACTCTGGGATGCGGGAGAGTATGATCTCCAATCCTTCGTCAATGAGAACAGCGATAGGCTGTTGCTCGACGAGAAGCAGACGCAGCTATTTGACAAGTAAACAGAGATGCCGTCATGAGGAAGTGGCCCATCGAGGCCGGCGTCACGGCCGGCGGAGATGGGATGATCCCGCTCGCCCTTACCAGGCGAGCAATAGGACTCTCCATCTTGCGAGAGAGAGTCCGGGCTCAAAATCCTCGTGACAAAGAATAAACCCTTAAGTAAGGATTTTGAGTTTAAGCTAGCAGAGCTATTTTCCTTAGCCGGAGTAGCTCAAACCGGCTAGGTCACCCCTTAAATGACCTAGCCACCAGTTTCAAATGAATCACTTTTTTTGAACTATCCCCTCTTTGGATGGGTGGAACGAAATAAAATCGAAGAGTTTGATCCTGGCTCAGAACGAACGCTGGCGGCGTGGCTAAAACATGCAAGTCGCACGAGAAAGTGGAGCAATCCATGAGTACAGTGGCGGAAGGGTGAGGAATATATGGGTAACGTACCCTTGGCACTGGGATAGCTGCGGGAAACTGCAGGTAATACCAGATGAGACCACGATCACATAAGTGATTGCGGTCAATGGGTGGGGATGCTTCGGCACCTACCGGCCTTGGAGCGGCCCATATCCTATCAGCTAGTTGGTGAGGTAATGGCCCACCAAGGCTTTGACGGGTACCGGGACTGAGAGGTTGGCCCGGCACATTGGCACTGAGACACTGGCCAGACTCCTACGGGAGGCTGCAGTA
>CAZYDC010000259.1:0-7477 GCA_964646065.1 uncultured Planctomycetaceae bacterium
TTAAGGATGAAACGGAAATCACGGCAAGCGACGCCGATATCGAAGGTGCCAAGAAGCTGCTGCTGAAAGTCAACGAAGAAACGAAAGCCAAGGAAGAACCCAAGAGGTAAGGAATAAACCATGGGAGCCAAAGTACCCCAACCAGCGCCAAATAGGGAGGCCGTCACCGAGGGAAGGACTGGACGTTTGACAATAAACGGGAGGACGGGGAATCCTCCGCCCTGCAAACCGACTCCGCCTCCGCCGCCCCCTCCGCCGAAGAAGTGAGAAGCACCTGCCGCCGAGTTTCCATTTTGACGAGGAGTCAATGCGATGGGAAAAGAATGTAGGACAGATTGCGGCAATGAAGAAACCAAGGGATTTCCCTTTGGCATGAACCCACCTCCTAAGACGAAAGGGCCGAACGGCTCCGTCGTGGCAAAACCGGCACCCCCTCCTCCGCCACCCCCTCCGAAGAAGTAGGCTTTCACTTCGGGCCAAGGGTTTCCCGGAACGACTTGCCATTTTCATCATCAGAGGGTCAGGCCGCTTGCTTTGGGATTGGCGAGGAATACCGGGGGGACCGGGATATATCTATACGACGGATACGACC
The DNA here is from genome assembly GCA_964646065.1 of uncultured Planctomycetaceae bacterium. Taxonomy (GTDB): domain Bacteria; phylum Planctomycetota; class Phycisphaerae; order SM23-33; family SM23-33; genus CAZYDC01. Next base: position 593 of record CAZYDC010000259.1, read on the forward strand.
CTGGAAAATCAATCGACCAAGCGCCGGCGGGTGGTCGCCCGCTTTCGCCTGACGGGATTGAGGTTCACGACTCGCCCCTTCTCCCAAATATACAGAGGCGTTCCGGTTTCCTTGGCCAGTTTATGGGCGGCCTTGGCGGCCCGCCGCAAGGCCGGAAAGGATCCCTCTATGTCCGGGTCTGTCGATTCGACGGTTTTTTTCATGCATTATCTCCTTTGGCTAACAGCCTCGGGACAGGGCCGGAATTATCGTAGAGCACCCAACTATCTACCAGCTTGCGGTACACGCTGTCAAGATTTCGCAACCCGGCATCAAATCGCCTGCGCACCACCGCTTCCGGGACGTTGTGCCCGCCTTGGGCCGCTCGGGCCTTCACTCGCGCCACGGCTAGGTCCGCCGATGGAAGGCTAAGGAAGATCAACTTCACATGGTATCCCGCACGTTTCCATCGTTGGATGTGCCGGATGTAGTTCCGGCCGCTCAGTGTGGTTTCAAACGCGAAACTCTCTTGGCGATTGACCCTTTGAGCCATTTGGCCAAGCATGATCTTGCCAGCCTGAAGAGCTACGCGGTCGGGATCAAAGGGCGAAAGCCCTCGCGCGATCAGGTCAGCATTGAGGAAGTCCGGGCAGCCGGCTTCGCGCTGCAAAAACTGCCGCGCGAAGGTGGTCTTTCCTGACCCATTGGGTCCTGCGATGATTACGATCTTTTTGCCGCCGTCGGATCGCCGCATAGGTGTTCCATGTTCCATCTTAGTTCTTCATTTCCAATCGATGCCCAGTTTCTCGATCTTGTACCGCACGATCCGGGCCGTCGAGCCCAGGTCGCGCGAGGCGACGGAGATGTTGCCGTTGGCGCGTTTGAGGGCGTCGACGATGAGGTCGCGCTCGAAGAGGTCCACGCGCGCCTGGAGGGTTCCCTCGCCGATGGTGTCGCTGGCGTCGGAGGTCTGAAGCGTGGGGGGCAGGTGGTGTCCGTGGATCACGCCGTCGGTGGACAGCAGCACGGCCCGCTCGATGCAGTTCTCCAGTTCGCGCACGTTTCCGGGCCAGTGGTACACGACCATCATATTGATCGCCGGGGTGGAAATGCGCCGCACGTCCTTGCCCATTTTGCGGGCGTAGCGCTCCACGAAGTGGTCGGCCAGCAGCAGGATGTCGTCCTTGCGCTCGCGCAGGGGCGGCAACACGATCGGGAAGACGTTGATCCGGTAGTAAAGGTCCTGGCGGAAGGCGCCCGTGGCGACGGCCTCCTCCAGGTTGCGGTTGGTGGCTGTGATGATCCGCACGTTGGCCTTGAGGTCGCGATTGCTGCCAACCCGCTGGTACTCCCGCTCCTGGAGCACCCGCAGCAGCTTGACCTGCGTGGCCGGCGAAAAATCGCCGATCTCGTCCAAAAACAGCGTTCCGCCGCCGGCCTCCTCGATTCGACCGGCCCGGCTTTGCAACGCGCCCGTGAAGGCGCCTTTCTCGTGCCCGAACAATTCGCTTTCCAGCAGGCCCTGGCTCAGGGCGGCGCAGTTGACCTTGATGAACGCGGCCTTGGCCCGCGGCGAGGAATAATGAATCGCGTGGGCCACCAGCTCCTTGCCCGTGCCCGATTCGCCGCGGATCAGCGCCGTGGTGTCGCTGGGGGCCACCTGATGAATGGCCCGGTACACCGCGCGCATGGTGTTGCTGTTGCCGATGATGTTCTCCGGCCGGAAACGGTCCTCCAGTTCGGTCCGCAGGCGGGTGTTCTCTTTTTCCAGGGCGTCCCTCTCGGAGGCCATCAGGCGTCGCGACCGCACGTCGTTGGCGATCATTCCGGAGACGATGGAAAGCAGCCGCGCGTCCTCCGCCAGCAGGGCGGCCGGGTCGTAGACCCTGTCCACCGACAGGGCCCCGACGACCTCGTTCCCGATGGACACCGGCACGCAGATGAAGCTGCTCTCGCTCTTGCCGATCTTCTTTCGATTGTGCAGGCGGTCCAGGAACAGCGGCTCCTGCGAGACCTTGGGCACGATCATGGGTTGGGCGGTCTGGACGACGCGGCCGAAGATGCCCTCGCCCAGCCGGTACTTCACCGCGCGGCGCTGGCGATCGGGAAGGTTGTGCGCGACCTCGACGCTCAACTCGCGTCCGTCGGGCATGAGCAAGGCGATCGTTCCTCGCATCATGTTCAGGTCGTTGGCCAGAACGTCCAGCACCTCGGCCAGCATCTGCCGCTGCCCGGATCCGGCGGCCAGGATCTGGCTGATGCGAAAGAGGACCTGAAGTTCCTGGTCGTGACGCTTCTCGGGATCAAGGATCATAATAGTTGGTCTTTCTTTTGATGCGACACTAATGTAACAAATCTACCCTGAATTACAATAATGTTCAATGCCGCAGCGGGGTGTTTTTTTGAAGCCGAATGCATAACTCGTTTTATTCCAGCCACCTAGTAACAATATCTTTTCTTGGCACGCCATGTGCAATGGAGTGGTCATGTTCCGGAAACCCCGAACCGATCCATTCGGGAACGAAGGCATGATCATGACGGAGATTCACGTGAAGACATCTTGGAAGTTCCTCTTACCCCTCGTGTTGGTGGCTGCGCTGGCGGGCAGCGCCATGTATGCGCAGAATTCCGGCTCGGCGCCGGCCGTTACCTCCGCGCCTGCGCCGGCCGCCGCGGCGCCAGCGTCGAAGGTGGACACCGGCGACACCGCCTGGATGCTCATCAGCACGGCCTTGGTGATGGTGATGACGCCGGGGCTGGCGTTGTTTTACGGCGGGCTGGTGCGGCGGAAGAACGTGCTGTCGGTGCTGATGCAGTGCTTTATGATCCTGTGCATTATCAGCCTGCAATGGGCGTTGTTCGGATACAGCCTCGCGTTCGCTCCCGGCGGGAATGGATTCTTCGGCGGTCTGTCGTTCGCGGGTCTGAGCGGCGTGGGCGCGGAGCCCAACGCCACCTATGCCGGCACCATTCCACACGAGTTGTTCATGGTCTTCCAGATGATGTTCGCGGTCATCACGCCGGCCTTGATTATCGGCGCGTTCGCGGAGCGGATGAAGTTCTCGTCGTTCTGCATCTTCACGCTGCTGTGGGCGACGCTGGTCTATGACCCGGTGGCGCACTGGGTATGGGGCGCGGGCGGATTCATGGGCGGCACGCCCGACCCCGTCACCGGGGCCAAGGGCTGGGGCGCGCTGGATTTCGCGGGCGGAACGGTGGTTCACATCAACGCGGGCGTGGCGGCCCTGGCCGCGGCGCTGGTGCTGGGCAAGAGGCAGGGCTTCGCGAAAAACCGGATTTCCGGGCCGCATAACTTGCCGATCGCCGTACTGGGCGCGGCCTTGCTGTGGATGGGCTGGTTCGGATTCAACGCGGGCAGCGCCTTGCAGGCCGGCGGCGGAGTGGCGACCAACGCGTTTGTCGTGACGCACCTGGCGACCGCCGGTGCGGGGTTGGCCTGGTGCTTGCTCGACTGGCTCAAGCACGGAAAGCCCACGACCCTGGGCATGATTACCGGCGCGGTGGCCGGCTTGGTGGCCATCACCCCGGCCAGCGGGTACGTCACCCCGATGGGCGCGATCATCATCGGCCTGGGCGCGGGGGTGATCTGCTGGATGAGCGTGACCTTCCTCAAGACCCGCATGGGGTACGATGACTCGCTGGACGCCTTCGGAGTGCATGGCGTGGGCGGAATTTTCGGCGCCTTGGCCACGGGGCTGTTCGCCACCCTGAGCGTAAACCACAGCGGCGCCAACGGCCTGTTCTACGGTAACCCGGGGCAGCTATGGATTCAGGTCCAGGCCGTCGCCGTGACGGCGGCCTACTCGTTCGTGGTTTCGTACATTTTGCTCAAGGCCGTGGACAAGGTCTTCGGGCTGCGGGTGGCGGAACATGACGAACGCGTCGGCCTGGACTTGACGCAGCACAAGGAAGCGGCGTATACCGTAGTGGATTGACATACTGTTGCGGAACGGAGATAAATAGTCTTATTGCCTGCGCAAAAATCCGAAACTCGAAGCACGAAACTCGAAACAAGCACCAAATTCAAATGGTCAAAAACAGCAAAACGAAGGGCCCGCATTTTACGGGTTGACGAGGCCTCGGGGCGATGAGACTGTTGTCGTTTTGAATTTGTTATTTTAGGTTTGAAATTTGTTTCGGATTTCGAGTTTTGATCGTTGAATAGCGCTGAACAAGAACGCATTTGCTTGAAATACAACGACGGTTTAGGAGCGTACAAGAATGAAATACATCGTGGCGATCATTCAACCCGACCGGCTGGACGACGTGCTGGAAAAGCTCACCGAGAAGGAGATTCACCTGGTGACGGTGAGCAATGTCGTCGGTCGAGGCCGGCAGAAAGGCGAGGCCGAGGTCTACCGCAGCCATAAGGAAGTCGGCTGCCTGCTGAAAAAGGTCAAGCTGGAGATCGCCGTGAACGAGGCGTATGTTCGAGCGACCATCGACGCCATTTTGGCGGGCGGCCGGACCGGGGACGGACAGATCGGCGACGGAAAAATCTTCGTGATGGACCTGACCCAGGTGGTCCGCATCCGCACCGGCGAAGAGGGCCACGAGGCCATCGGGTAAAACCGCGTTCGCTCTTCCACTGTTCCGCTTGCCATCGACAGATTTCTGAATACGAGAGTTCTTTCTTCTTGAAGGTCACAACGCGCCGACCGGCAAGCCGACGCAATATCCAGCTTGCCCGCCATCGATTCCCAAGAGTAGTTGGCGGGCTTGCTGGTTGGCGCAGTGGGGCACCCTATGACGCTTTGAGGCCAAACTTCATGCCCGGAATCCGAAATGAACCCGCGGAAAACGCTTCCGGTTTGCTCCCGCCGCAATGACGGTAAATTATTATTATTTGCTTTCGCTGTTATTGATACTTAGCTATCATTAGTGGGCATGGACCTGACCAAAGAGCGGATTCCAAACGTTGGAAGGAACATCATGGGAATCGCAGTGACATTGGCGCCGCCCGCAGAACGAAAGATTCTCGCCGTTCGCTCACCCGACAGGGTAACAGGCGCCGGCCCGGTTTCGTCTTGTTTGACGAGCACGACGATGAGGCTCCTGTTTGGCTTGGCGTCATTGCTGGGTTGTGCCTGCGCGACCTGGGCGGGGCAGGGGAGTCCGGCGGATTCCAATTGGCCGGACTGGATGAAAGAGCCCGGTCTGTTCAGCGACTCGACCTCCAGACCCGACGCCGGTTCGCAGCCCGCCACCGCGCCGGCCTCCCAGCCCGCCACGGCGCCGGCCGCCGAGGCGGTTTGGCCGCCTGGGCTGCTCATGGACGGACTCGATGCCGTCGGCGCCAAGTCCCCCCTGGATGCGCTGGGCCCGCGAGCGTGGGGATACGTGGAGGCCGGCTTCACCGGGAACCTCACCAACGGCCAGCGGACGCTTTTTGGGCGCTCGTTCGATTCCGCCCGCGTGGACAATATTCAGCTCAACCAGACCCGCCTGACGCTGGAGCGGGTCTACGACACCAACAAGTCCTTCGATATCGGCGGGCGGTTCGACCTGCTTTACGGTTCCGACGCCCGGTTCACCAAGAACACGTTCCCGGGCGGGCATGAGTATGCCATTCTTGAGAACGTCGGCGAGGGGCAGGGCGCGGACTGGCTGGACTTCCTCCAGGCGTACGGGCAGTTGTGGTTCAAGACCGGCCAGGAAAGCGGCCTGGAAGTGCTCGTCGGCAAGTTCCTCTCGCCCGTGGGTTACGAGGCCACCGACGCCGCGCTGACCCAAGTCTACTCGCACAGCTTCCTTTCCAACTTCGCGGTTCCCACCGCGCATACGGGCGTGAAGCTCAATTACGCGTTTAACTCGCAATACTCCGCCTACTTCGCCGTCGTCACCGGTTGGGACACGTTCGTGGACGACAACAATAACGCGCCCTCGTACATTTTCGGCGGCGCCTGGAACAGTTGCACCAAGTGCGGACAGAAGGTCAAGGACGCGCTGACCGTGAACTTCATCACCGGCCCGGAGCGAACCGGAAACTCGCACGACGACCGTTCGGTCATCGACGCCACCTACGTGCATCTGTGGACGGAAAAACTTTCCTCGACTATCAACGGCGACTTCGGCACCGAACAGGGCGCCGCTCCCCATAACGGCGGCAGGGCTAACTGGTATGGCCTGGCCCACTACCTGACCTACGTCTTCAACGATTACGTCTCGGGCACCTGGCGAACCGAGTGGTTCTGCGACGACAGCGGCGCCCGCATCGGCCACGAGGGAAACTTCTACGAGAACACCTTCGGCCTGACCCTGACGCCCTGGCCCAAGGACAAGGTGCTCAAGAATCTCCTGTTCCGCCCGGAGTTGCGGTGGGACCATTCCAACGTAGCCGTGTTCGGCAGCGACCGCGACGAGATGACGGCGGCGATGGACGTAATTTTCAAATTCTGACGCAGCCCGCCGCGGCGGGAGTCTCATGGGCATCTTGCCCATGTCGGGTGCATTTGGGTTTCCGGGAAATAACGCGTCGGGGCTTCTACAGAGGCGGTTAGCCTCGGCGGATGCCCAAATTCCCTGGTTCTTTCTTCTTGCAGCGTCGCGCGTCGCCGACCGGCAAGCCGACGTAAGATCCAGCTTGCCCGCCATCGATCCCCAAGAGTAGTTGGCGGGCTTGCTGGTCGGCGCAGTGGGGCACCCTATGACGCTTTGAGGTCAAACTGCACATCCGGAAACCGAAACGCATCCTGCCCATGTCTTCGCTGTTGTCGTTGTTGTGCGAAAGAAGAAACAGTCATTCATGTCCGTCCAACGGACACCCTAAACCATGAAAACGCGATGTTAGTCGCTGAGGAAGCTGAGGGAAGAGAAGAAAAGAGAAAATGAGGTTCTCCTCCAATTTAAGTGGTGAAAAATCGAAGGTCTTGTAACAGAACAAAC
>CAZYDC010000260.1:0-7422 GCA_964646065.1 uncultured Planctomycetaceae bacterium
GAAGCCGACCCAGGGATTCGATCCCTGAACCTCTGCTTTACGAGAGCCGTGCTCTACCGATGAGCTAGGTCGGCGGAACGGTTTAACCATAATCGTTTACGGTCGTCCGGGAAGACTTCCATAAGGCTTCGGGCAACTACCTGAAGATAGGCGCCCACTTTCATGCCGGGCATCGGCACGAATCAAATAGTATAAACCTGGATGCAATGACGGTCAAGGACGTCGCCAACTTTTTTCTTACGGACCGGATGAAACGGGTTGATACCCATGAGATCACGCCTGAATGGTTCAGCGATTACCTGGCCACGATCACGATCAAAGCAAACGATACGGCGATTCTCTTGATATTTATGCCGCTCCTTCTGTGTTATCAGAAATCTATCCTCATGCGAATGCCCGCCACGACGGCGGTGTCCGAGAACATCTTGCGGCCGGGATCGATGACCTGCAAATCCGGCGTGATGTGCAGCCACGGCGTGACTTCGATATTGTAGTAGAGTTCCACTCCCTGCTCGTCGCGGATGAACCGACTGAGGATGGGACCGAACTGGTCGCTGACCTGCGAATAATAATAACCGACGCCATACGTGTCGTTGCCGCGGCAAGGAATCATGCCCTTGCCGCCCATGCCAAGGCTGTAGAAGTTCTGTAACGGATTTACCGTGCCGTCCGAGCGGCCGTAGCGCCCGAAGAGCCCGAACCCTTCGTCCTTGGTGCCGGGCTTGGTGTACAGGTACTGGTCGAAATCGTACATGATGCACCAGTCGCTTCCGCTGCGATTAAAGGTTGGCCCCGGCCCTAACCCCAACTTCTTCAGGATGATGTCCTTGATGATCACTCGCGCATCCTGCTGGAAAGCGATCCGGGTCTTGTCGCTCCAGGCCCAGGTCAGGCGCTGGTGGCCCTGCAGGTCGAAAGGTTTGATCGTCACCTCGGCTGTCTGGCAGAAGCTCGTGCCTCGCTCGAAGGCAGTTTCGAAGCCGCTGACGTTGGCCGTGCCTTCCGAATCCAGGACCATGCTGGTCAGCATGAACCAGTCGGTCGGGCGAAGGATGGCGCCGGCCGCCAGACAGTCCAAGGGAACGGTTGTGCCGGCGATGGGGTTGTAATTGAACGCCATGTTCATGAACTGTGTGGTCTCGTCGTGCGAAAAGACGTTCGATTCGCGAGGAGAGACCTTGCCGGCCATGAACCCCAGCCACGGCGCAACGAACTGCACGTAGTACGCTTCCGAGAGGCAAGTGAGATTATCGCCTGGAACGGGGTAGAGTGCGTCGGTGTTGACGGGCAATAACGCGCCGCTGGACAAGTTGTTGTTTCTGCCGTAAGGCGTCTCGCCGCGCACGTGAAACAGACCGCCCGGCCACAAGCCGGCCGCGCCCGTGTCGACGTCAATGTCGTACCGCATGTCGCCCTGATACCAAGACCGCTTGCTGACGCCGCCGGCCCAGTTGCCCTGGAGCGCCTGCGTAAGGTTCATGTCGAACCGGATGCCTTTGTCCATGAGATCCTGCCGCAACCCGCCCCAATCGCCTGTCAGCGCGGCGCGGTGCCACAGGTCACCGGTGTAGTCCACCCAATCCACCAACCTTGGCGTGGCTGTCGGAGGCGCCTCACGAGGCTTTGACAACGCTTGTGCTTCTTCCAGCCAGTTGGAGGGTTGGCTTGCCGGCTTCGTGCCCGCAGAAGGGGGATTGCTCCCAGAGGTGGCGACCGGCTCATCGGCCATCACCAAATCGCAGGACGCGAACAACGCCAGCAAAACGAAAAGCAGTCTTTTGTGCCGTGCCATTCTATTGCGTCCTTTCCAAAATGACGGCGGTCTTTCGAGTCGCCTCTTTCCATTGGCCCCGTGAGGGGGGCAACCGGTTCTCATGTCTTTGACGCCAATTACCAATAGGCATCGTTGCTCCCGCCGGAAAAACACGGCCTTCCGGTCCTGGTTATTTCGTGTCCTTCGTTACGGCCATATTCGCGCCAGCGTCGACTCGGCGCTTGGCTCTGCGGGCCTGGATGACCCCGTAAACGGTGAACATCATATTCAGCGGGATCATCAATGCGCCGAATGCGACGACGGCCTGTTCCACTTTGCTGTCTGGGAAGCTGTTAACCGCGATCATGGCGCCCAGCGCCACGTTCCTCATGCTCGACCCTGACGCCAGGATTCGCCGCGTTTCCTTGCCCGGTCCACCAAGGATCCAGCCGACGGCCATCGAGGCAACGATGAATATCAACATGGCCGCCAGTTCGGAGACGGTCATGCCGGCCCTGGCCTGCTTTCGTAGTCCCCACAAGAGGAGCACAACGACTATGAAGGACACTGTTCCAACCAGGGCAATCGGTTTCGCCAGTAGCTGCGCAATTCGCCCCCAGAAGTTCTGCACCGCCAGTCCTACTAACATTGGCGCCACCACGCCCAGCAGCAGCCAGGCGGCAACCTTGCCATAAGGCAGCGACAGGGACATTTTCAGCGGAATTACGGCGGCGGCCAGCAACGGGGACAACAGGACCGACAGGAAAGAGAGGATGAATAGGATCGTCGCCGCATAGGATTGGCCCTGGGTGGTTTTGCTGGTGAACTGAATGGCGTTCAGACCACCGGGGGCGACGGCCAGCAAGAGGAAACCGGCTTTCACATCCATGCTCATGGGAATGACGGCTGCCAGCAGCAGGCCAATGGCTGGAATCAGCAGGAAGTTCGCCGCGAGCGAGCGAACCATCCATCCGCGATCTCGAACGGATGACACCAGCTCCGCCGCGGTTACCGTCAAGCCAAGGCTCAGCATGGTGGCGACCAGGAAAATAATCGTAACCGTCTTTGTCACAGGATCCATTTCGTTCCTCTACCTCGGCTTGCCGCTCTGGCGCCGGTCGCCAGAGGCACAACGGCAGCATACGGGGCAACCCGCAGCACGAATGGCCAGACGTGTTTCGATTTCACGCGTCATGACTATTCTCCTAAAATGGACCCATCCTGAACGCGACGTTCAACATGGCCAGCGCACCCAGCACCGCCAGGAAAACCGCCAGGGCCAAAGACAGCCTCAGGACGCCGATTGGGCTGCGCGGTTGCAGCCTCCGCATTTCCTGCCAGAACTGGAAGGAGGCCAGCAGCAGAAAGATGACGCCCAAACCGATCATGGCCATGGCCAAGTGTTGAGGACCCGCCTCCTTCAACTGTGGCGCCACGCCTTCTTCCTTTGCGTACTGGAGGAACTTATAGATGGTGAACCCGAAACTGATCAGCGACAGGGAGGTTCGTGTCCAGGCCATCAGCGTGCGGTCGCAGGCCATCACGGTTCGCCGCACGGCCAGTTCATCCGCGGATAAGGGTTTGTTGTCGCTCATAAGCGTTCTCCAGCGTGCGTGGTTTGCAACATCGCCGGCGCCGGCGGATCGGCAGCCGCCCGGGAGGCAGGCGAAAGGTGGCCGCAAGCCCAGTCGATACTTGAAACCAAATTTGTCATTCGCAATCGGTCCTCACGCAGGCATCGCCGCCCAGGGCAGCAACAGGTTCAGGCCCGCAACACACGGGAATACGACCGCAAAAGAAACCCTGTCGAATACGCGCGACAACCGTTCCCAGCCTCGCGGTCCCGCCATATACAAGGAGATCGTCGACTGCACGAGTATCAGAAAAATCGTGATCAAGCTGAGCCCGTTGATCATGTTCGTCAGCGTGATTCCGTCGGCGCGGGGGAGAAGCGATGAAACGAAGATATTGTTGGCAACGGCCATAAAGAAGGCCCCGACCGGCAGCGCGAAGCGAGTGTTGTCATACTTCGCCGGGACGAAGAAGACGATCATGGCCACGGCCACCGAGGCGAAGAGCGCCTGGAACATCATCAGGTAGAGACTTGTGCTCACGGGCATCACCAGCATGGCGAACACCAGTCGAGAGTGGACGGCTTCCCTACGACCGGAGGGCCCCTTTTCCCGGCCGGTCTGAAACGTCGTCGCGGTCACTGCGGTACGCTTGAGCGTTACACTCTGGGGCAGAGCGTCGGGGGCCAGACCGCTGCCGTTCTCGTCGGCTACGTACTGAAGCGTCGCCAAATCGCGGCAATTGTCCTGGATCTCAATGGGTAATTCCTCGTCGCTGAAAGGGAAACGCGACGGATCGATCTGCGCGGTCATCCGCGCTCTTACGCGATATCGTTCGTAGTTCTGTCCGTCGCGGGTCCAGGCCTCCATCTTATCTCGCCGCTGGATGTCGCCATTGACGACATCAAAGGTCTCGCCCGGGTGGACCCCCTCCCCGGACCAGCGGAACCAGATATCGAAGTCCGCCGTCCATTCGGCGTCCTTCAAGGAGAATCCACCGATCCGTCTGACGCGAATGCCCGTCGACACGTTCAGGGGCGAGCCCTCAGAGGCCGCACCCGTCTGGGGCACCGTGGCGCCGGTCGCACTGGTCGCGACCCTCCGCCACTCCTGCCTTGCCGCCTCCGTCTGGGCTCTGTGTTCCTGGAGTTGTCGAACGCAAAAGAAGCCGATCACGACGTAGAGGAAAACCAGACCGGCGCCCCAAAGCGCCATCAGCCGGCGTGCTCGGCCGCTGATCGAATCCTTAGAGTCAATCAGTACTGTGTCTTCCTGTAGACTCATGCATGGGTTCCTTATTGTCCTTTGATCGCCCGGATCAACGGGTCACACTGACTTCCCATGGCACTTCTTGAACTTCAGTCCGCTCCCACAGGGGCACGGATCGTTTCGGGCCGCTTTCATGGATACTCCTTCGCCGCCTCCTTTCATTTCCGTTCCCATCACCTTCATGACCTCCTCCGCGAGCCGTCCGCGGCGCAGCAGGTCGGCCATGATCTTCATTGGCCTCTGGGTATGCTCGAAAAACGCCTTGAGCCCGGCGCAAAGCCAGTTCAGTCCCGGCTCGCCATCGGGCGTGGTCAGGACCCGGTTCTTGGGGCACTCCCCGTGGCAGGTAAAAAGGAATTCGCATCGGCGGCAATGCCCCGGCAGCGTGTCGCTCTTGTTGCTGCCGAATTGCCTCTGTTTATCGGAGTTCACCAATCCCGCCAGCGGGGTCTGGAGGATGTTCCCCAGGAGGTGCCGGGGTTCCACAAAGTGATCGCAGGAGTAAACGTCTCCATTGTGCTCCAGGGCCACGCCCTGGCCGCACGTGGGCTGGAAGATGCAGAGCGACGATTGGCCGCGAAGCCACGACGCCAGTACGCCATCGAATGTCAGCACGAACATCTTTCCGACGTCCCGCTTGACCCACTCATCGAATATCTCGATGAGGAACCGGCCATACTGCTCGGGCCTGACCGACCGTTCGGTGACGGCCTGGCCTTCCTGAAAACCACTTTCGTTGGCTCGCTCGACGATAGGGATGAACTGGAGATATGGCGTCTTCAACTCGTCGCGGAAGAAGCGGTACACCTCCAGCGGATGGCGGCTGTTGACGGCATTGACGGTGCATAGAACGTTGAACTCGACGCGGTGCTGTTGCATAAGCCTCGCCGCGCGGACAACGTTGTCGAAGACGCTTTTGCCGGCCTTGTCGCGGCGGTAGGCGTCATGCATCTCGCGCGGGCCGTCCAGACTGAGGCCCACGAGGAATTTGTTGTCATGGAGGAATTCGCACCATTCCTCGTCCAGCAGCACGCCGTTGGTCTGGATCGTGTGCTCAATCGTCGTGCCGGACTTCTGATATCGCCGGGTGACTTCAACCGCCCGCCGGAAGAAGTCCACGCCCATGAGTGTCGGCTCGCCGCCCTGCCAGGCGATCGTCACCTCGGGAACTTGATGGCCCTCAATGACCTGCCGGATGTACGCCTCCATCACCTCGTCGGACATGCGGAAATCGCTGCCTGGATACAGCGCCTCTTTCTTGAGGAAGAAGCAGTACGCGCAGTCCAGATTGCACCGGGCCCCGGCAGGCTTGGCCATCACGTGAAAGGCAGGCAAGTCCGATTGTTCCATATCTGTTCCCAAGTCGCCGCCAGGCATCCTTCGACATGACCTTATATCCGCCACCAGCGACCGGCAGCCCCTCCAACGTGGCCGCCGGACCTGAATGCGTCTACTGTCGCGCCATCGCGACGCGGATTGCGTCCTCCGGCGAGACCAGGTGATCCGCATTTCCGGCGGCGTCGGCGATGGCGATCTGGACGCCCTTGACGTGACCGTTGAAGGCGTTGCCTCGCGGGCCGTAGTCTTCCGAGACCGGAGCGCCGGAGTCCTGACCGACGTCGCATCCGTCGTCGGCGGAGAAGATCATGGCCAGCGTCATGGGGATGGCCCCTTCGCCGACCTTCTTGCCGTCGGTGTACAAGGCCACCTGTCCGCCTTTGCCCAGGCCGCCGCCGGCATACGCGAACTCCATGCGCACCTGGTGCTCGCCTGCGGGCAAGGGGCTCGTGGCCTCTACGTAAAATCGCTGCACGCCGCCCAGGTTGTAGCAGTACTTGAGCTTGCCGCCCTTGGCGTACAGGCTCCAACCGCCGATGTTCGCGCCCTGGGCGATGATCACGCCCTCGGCGCCGGAATTCGGCACGACGATTTCGGCGGTCACGGAGTGGGACTTGTTCTTGATGTTGACGACGCAGTTCTCCGAGAGGCGGCCCATGCCGCCAAAGAGAAGCTGGGTCTTGCCCTTAATCAGAGTCGGCCTGCCGGCGGTGTCGGGGTTGAACTTCTCGACCATCCGGTCATCGAGGGGCAGCACGTTGTACTTGACCGCCTCGATGAGCCACAAACGCTGCAGATGGTGGAGCTTCTCCGGCATCTGCTTGGCCAGATCGTTGGCCTGGCTCCAGTCCTCGTTGGTGTTGTAGAGTTCCCATAAGTCGTCATCGAAGGCCAGGGTCTTGCGACCCACGAGTACCCAGGGAGTTCCGTGCTTCGTCACCGCGGTCCATCCCTTGTGGTAGATGCCGCGGTTGCCGAGCATCTCGAAGTACTGCGTCTCGTGCCGCTCCGCCGCCTTGGCGTCATTAAAGGAGTACGACATGCTGACGCCCTCGATAGGTTTTTGCTGCACACCGTTCACAAAGAGCGGCGCGGGCAACCCCGCGGCCTCCAGGATCGTCGGAGCCACGTCGATCACGTGGTGGAATTGGGAGCGGATCTCACCTTTGGCCTTGATCCCCTTGGGCCAGTGGACGATGGCGCCGTTGCGCGTTCCACCCCAGTGCGAGGCTACCTGCTTGGTCCATTGGTAAGGCGTGTCCATTGCATGCGCCCAGCCCACGGCGTAGTGGTTGTAGGACTCCGGTCCGCCCAGTTTGTCGATCCGGGCCATGAGAAACTCCGGCGTCTCAATGTCGGCCATGCCGTTGAAGTTGAGCATCTCGTTGAACGTGCCGTTGATCGTCCCCTCGGCCGAGGCGCCATTGTCCCCGATGATGTAGTAGACGAGCGTGTCGTCCAGGATGTTCAGCTTCTTGAGCCCATCGAGCA
>CAZYDC010000261.1:0-7402 GCA_964646065.1 uncultured Planctomycetaceae bacterium
ATACATCCACATCACAAGGACCACTCCCTGTATTATAACATGGATTTGACTGTTGTCCAGAAAATACGACACACAATAAATGTTGGCTTATATAACTTCATGGCCAGCCGTGTCTAGCCGTGGTAAATATATTTTATTTTTCCCGGGGGAATTTGCTCCCTGTCGGTTTGTAGTGTGCCCGTGAGGGCATTCTTGAAGAAACGCCTCACGGCGTCACTACAAGCGGATTGGCCTTCTTACCTGCAAACGTGACACGCACCCCGTCTTGTCGGGTGTGACAATTATTTCTGGCGAGCCTTAACCATTGAGTCCTCATTAGATTAAATACGACACAGTCATTCATGCCCGTTTGACGGGCATGAATGACTGTGTCGCGATCCTCTTGGGTTTTCCCAGTGCCAGAAACTTTGGGCACACCCCACCCTCCCGAATTCCTGTAGATTTTCTTGCAACCCGTCCGATCTTAACTTATTATGTCTTCGCGAACGTTCCATTAGGTAAGGAGACCCCATGAACAGGTCGCTATCGGTAGTTCTCCTGTTGACAATTTCCGCCGTCGTATTTGTCGGCTGCAACAACACCCCTCCGGACGTTGTGAATCAAAAGCCGGGCATGCCCCCGACGGACGATTGGTCCACGCCCAAGTCGCTCATGGTGACCGACCCGGTGGAATTGGCGGCCGTGACGGAGATGGAGAAGGATCGGGCCAACTATAAGTATTGTCTGCAAGTGCTGGCCGCCTACTATCACAAGTTCGGCAACCTTGACAAGGAAACCTGGGCCAACAGCGAGTACAAGAATCTCAGCGAGGCCAAGATGTTCCAGTGGGAGAACGTGCCCGAGATCACGATGCCCACGGGCGAGTCGGTGGACAGTGCCGACGAGCGGCTCCTGGTGGAGCGCACGGTGGCGGCGCGCGAGAAGTACATCGCCGATACCGACAACGTGGCCAACGTGCTGGCCGCCAAGAGCGACAGCTACAAGCTCAAGGTCATTCGGACCATGCAGGCGCGGCTGGACCCGATCTGCCTGTACCCGTACTTCCCCGAATCGATGCTGCCGCCGCGCTACCTGAGGCCCAACGCGCAGATCCCGGCCGCCGATCGCCTTTATCAGGAAGGCGTGCAATTGTTCCAGGAGGGCAAGGGTTGGGCGCACACGTTCGTCACCACCTCCTATCCCAAGGAGCGCCAGGCCTGCGTGAGGTTCATGAAGCTGATCCACGATTATCCGCAGTCCACCAAGATCGCGATGGCGGCGTATTACATCGCGGAGATCAACAAGGAATATTTCAAGGAAAATACGCTGGCCGTGTACTGGTACGAGCGGGCCTGGACGTGGGATCCGCACATCACCGAGCCGGCAAGGTTCCAGGCGGCCACCGTGTACGATTTCCACCTGCACAATTATTCCAAGGCCGTCGAATGCTACCGCCTGGCCCTGAAGTACGACCCGTATCGCTGGCGCAACCCCAGCGAATGCGAGGAACGCATCAAGGCGCTGACCGGGCAATAGCCGGCAGGTGAAATGACATACCCAAGCCGGGATTCGGCATTCGGGTTTCGGGATTCGGGAAGAAACGGCCAAGAGGGTTCTCCGCCGCTTCTTCCCGTAACCCGAATCCCGAAACCCGATTCCCGATTCCCGGCTTTGCTTTTCTTTATTTTCCGAAACACTGTGAAAATGCCGATGTTATAATTCTGTAGACCCTGCGGGGTTGGTGACGGACGACGGTTCGCCAAGAGTTGCGGAAACGGCCCATGAGGCCGGAGGACAGGCCATGAAAAAGCTCGTGATTTTGCTGGCGTGTGTGCTGGTGGGTTCATTCGTGGTTGCGGCATTGGGCGATGCCTGTGACAATCCCGAGGCCAAGGCGCCTCCCCGGGCCAAGCCGCAGCGTCAGAGCGGGGCCGAGGGCGTTGCTCCGCTGCCCCTGCCCGCCACGCCGCTTCGCCGCAGCGAAAAGAAGCGTCAGCCCGCGCCGCCGGCCTTGGTGGGCATGATCAACTTCAACTCCAAGGTCGCTTTGGATCAGAACGGAAACCGCGCCGACGCCGACAGCTTCCCCACCACGCAGATCGACATCGAGCGGCTGATGTCCTTCACCAACAACCGCCTGAACATTCACTATCGCTACATCGACACCTCGCTGGCGAGTTTCTCGCACGATCCGACGGAATTGCCGGTGCTGTACCTGACCGGCTGGACCCCCATGCCGCATCTGCCCGACGCCGCGATCGAAAAGCTCCGCCGCTACCTGTATGACGGCGGAACGCTGGTGATTCACGCGCAGTGCGGGCGTCCGGAGTTCGACAAGTGGGCCCGCCCGGAGTTCGGCCGCATTCTGCCTAACCGGCAGTTGGCGGCCTTGGACGGCGATTCGCCGCTGTTCCACGCCTACTTCGACATTTCGACGATGCGGGTCCGCAACGGCAAGGAAGATTTCAAGACCATGCCGCCGTACCTCGAAGGCGTGTATCTGGGCTGCCGCCCGGCCATCATCTTCTCGCCCATCGACCTCAATTGCGGATGGGACGTGGATCAGTTCCCCATCGAGGGCGGAGTGCTCTACCACCAGGATGACGGCGTGCAACTCGGCGTGAATATCCTGACGACCGCGCTGGCCGACTTCCAGTACGCCCGCGCCTGGGGCACCGAAAAGATCTACCACCAGCAGGACGACAAGACGCGCGACCAGCTCGTGATCGCCCAAGTCATGCACGCCGGCGATTGGGACCCCACCCCGCACGCGCTGCCCAACCTCATGAAGTACATCGCCAAGAACACCACGCTCAACGTGCAGTTCAAGCGCGAGACGGTGGACCTAGCGAACGTCGAGATTCAGAAGCACCCGGTGCTGTACATGACCGGCCTGCGGGACTTCACGCTCAGTAAGGAGCAGGTCGCCCAGCTTCGCACGTACCTATCGGGCGGCGGGGTGCTGGTGGCCGACGCCGCCGCCGGAAGCAAGGCGTTCGACGTGGCCTTCCGCCGCGAGATCGCCCGCGTCCTGCCCAAGAACGAACTCAAGACGCTGCCGATCGAATCCCCGGTCTACCAGATGCCGTTCGCCATCAAGGCCGTGGAGTACACCGACATGGTCAAGACGCAGGACCGTGGCCTGAACGCCCCGACCCTGCAAGGCGTCACCGTGGACGGGCAATTGGCCGTGATCTATTCGTCCTACAGCCTCTCGAACGGCTGGGAGCAACTGGGCTTCGCCTACAATCGCGGCTACAGCGATTCCGACGCGCTCCGCATCGGCGTGAACCTGTTTTCGTACGCGGTCACGCATTGACGGACCGTAGAGCGTGGCGCGTAGGGCGTAGAGCGTAACGGCAAAGAAATAAAAAGAGCCCGCAATGATCAAACGATCTTGCGGGCTCTTTGTTTTTGCTGTTTCTTCGCCGTTACGCTCTACGCTCCACGCGCCACGCTCTACGGTGTTCGCGGTCACGCCACCAATGCGTTGGGGACCACCTTTATAACCACGCGCCAACCGGTGGACTTCCTGGTCACCAGGCCGCACAGTTCCAGGTGGTCCAGCGCCTCCCGCAGCGCCGGCCTGGTGGCGCCGCACGCGCGGGCCAACGCGGATTCGCTTTGCCCGCACTGGGGATCGCTGTTCAAACAGGCAAGGATGGAGGCCCGCAGGTTTCCGCTGAAGATGGCGCGGTATCGCAGGTCCGGGTTCATGGCCATCAGCCACTTTGCCGGCCGAATTACGTCCGTCTTGAGGTCCGGTTCCTGGGTCCACACCCGCCATCGCTTGGATCGCGGACAGGCCAGGTCCTTGGCCAGTTCGATCATCCCCGGTGAGGAGCGTTCCACGTCGAAGAGCGGCATGGCGACTTCCGCTCGCTTGCACTGCTCGATGACGATGCTCAGATGATCCGACCCCGTGTGATGCCGCGCGAAGTCCAGCAGCAGCCCCAGCCGTGCGGACCACTGGCGGTCCGGAATCTCCGCGGCCATCCTTGCCAACCGATGCCGAGCGACCAGAGGCTCGTAGCGATACAGCCAGGTCATGGTGCATGGCAGGAAGCGCGAGTATTGGGGCATCGCTTGGGCGGTGTCCAGGAGCAGGCGTTCGATGTCCGGTGTGAACACGGAGGGTTCGAGATTAAAGAATACCCCTAACCGTGTCCATTGGGCCTGAAGTTGTTGAACCCTGTCAGCCACGATTTGTGAGCCATACATGTATACTTTAACTATATAAAGAATCCCGCTCTCGGGCAAAGCAAATTCCGCCGGTCTTTTCTTTGCCGTTACGCCCCACGCCCCACGCGCTACGCCCTACGATTTGCCTTGCGCCATCGGGTGGGCCTTGTCGTAGACTTCCTTGATGCGCGTGGTGGTCAGGTGGGTGTAGATTTGCGTGGTGGAGAGGCTCTCGTGTCCGAGCATTTCCTGGACGCTTCGCAGGTCGGCCCCGGCGTTGAGCATGTGGGTGGCGAAGCTGTGCCTCAGCGTGTGCGGGCTGATGTGGATCGGGATTCCGGCCACCTGGAGGTAGGTGTCGAGCTTGCGGCGGATCGATCGTTCCGAGAGCCGCCCGCCGGATTTGTTGATGAATATCGGCCCGCGATTGGCGCCGCGGAACTTGCCGTTCCGCTTGGCCATGTACGCTTCGATGGAAGCGACGGCGTGCGAGCCCAGCGGGGCCAATCGCTCCTTTTTGCCCTTGCCCCGGATTCGCAGCGCCTCGGCGAATTCGTCGAGGTCTTCGAGGTTCAGGCCGACCAGTTCGCTGATTCGCAGTCCGCCGGAGTAGATGGTCTCCAGGATCGCGCGGTCGCGGGCGCCCAGCAGCGTGCTGGTGTCGGGTGCGGCCAGCAGGGCCTCGATCTGCGAAACGTCGAGGCACTTGGGCAGCCGCTTGTCCTGCCGGGGGGTTCGCACGGCGGTCACGGGGGAGGCGGTCACGTCGCCCATGCGCGAGAGGTACTTGTAAAAGCTCCGCAGGGTGGCCAGTTTTCTGGCGACCGTCGCCTTGGAATAATTGCTGTTGCGCATCATCGCCAGGTACGACCGCACCTCGACGGCCGTCACCGCCGGCAGCGTTTCTTGCAGCGCGCCCGCTTCAATCTGATCGACCGGCGGAAGTTTTTCGGAATTCAGTTCCGCGGCGGCCGCCCCGGCGGTTTGGGAGGCGCACAGGAACTGGCAGAACTGACTCAGGTCGGCCGTGTAGGACCGGATCGTGTGGACGGAAAAATTCCGCTCCACTTCCAGGTACGTGATGAACTTTGAAATCAGGGGCACCGCGATCATGTTTCACGCAAGATTGTTTCGTCGCACGCGGAAGAGCAACGGGCCAAGGCCGGTTGGTCAATCGCCCGCGCGCGACGCGTCTCTAAGGGACTAAGTTGCACACCCTGCCGACTACCCGGTGGCGCAGATGGACGTTCCTGGCGACGTCCGGGCGCGAGCGAGCCAGGCGGATCAACTTCTCCACCAGCGGCGCCTGACTGTCGCCCGAACAACGGAAAACGTACCGCTGGCCGCCCTTGGCCAAGGTAATGGTTCTGGTCATTGTGCGTCCTCTTCTTCCCGCCGGAGGGCAAATTCACACCCGCGAAACCGGCTGATACTTCAATGATATCGGACGCTGCCGCAGGGAACTGAAGTTAAATCCTGCCTTTCGCGGTGTGGTTGAATATACTAATGCTCTGTCAAATATGATATGAAGCGATGGATCAGGGTGCCATGCCCAAGTCTGCGCGGGCATGTCCCCGTACGTCCCATGCCCGCGCAGACTTGGGCATGGCACCCTTGAGGAAAACGCCGTGGGTTTGCCATCAGATCAGATACCGGACTCGGAGGCGAGCGAGCGGAACGACGCCGGCGACGGCGCGGATCGCATGCCGGCCATGACGCTGGGCGAGCATCTGGACGACCTGCGCCGGAGGCTGGTGCTCAGTGCCGCGGGATTGGCGCTGGCCATGACGCTCTGCCTGGTGTTCGGTAAAGAGATCATGGTCTGGATCGAAAAGCCCTTCGTCGCCGCCCTGAGCGAAATGCACAAGGATCCCTCGCTGGCCGTCACGACGGTCACGGGCGTGTTCACCACCTATCTGCGCATTTCGTTTTATTCGGGGCTGGTGCTGGCCTCGCCCTGGATTTTCTACCAACTCTGGTCGTTCGTGGCCGCGGGGCTGTATCGCCGCGAGCGGCGGTACGTGTGGCTGGCGCTGCCGTTCTCGCTGTCGCTGTTCCTGCTGGGGGCGGCCTTCGCGGTCTGCTTGTCGATCCCCGCGATTAAATTTTTCATCAGTTTCGGCGACGACATGGGTATCAAGCCTATCATCATGTTGGACGACTACGTGAGTTTTATGACCAACCTGCTGCTGGCGTTTGGTGCGGTCTTCCAGGTGCCGCTGGTGGTGCTGGTGCTGGCCCGCGTCGGCCTGGTAGATCAGCAAATGCTGCGCCGCTATCGCCGCCACGTGATCGTGGCCATGGCCGGGGTGGCGGCCGTTCTGGCCCCGGTCGACGTCGGGAGCATGTTGGCCATGCTCGTGCCCATGTGTTTGCTCTACGAACTGGGAATTTTCCTGGCCTGGCTGCTGGTGTTCCGGAAAAAAGGGACCGTTTCGAATGACTGATCGCGACTCAAGCGACAACCGCAAATCGTTGGAAGGTTTGCACGGCACGGTGGATGTGCCCGCGTCGCACACGCCGTTCTGGAAGCAATGGCGGGCGTTCATCGGGCCGGCGCTGCTGGTCAGCGTCGGGTACATGGACCCCGGAAACTGGGGCACCGACCTTCAGGGCGGAGCGCAGTTCAAGTACGATCTGCTCTGGGTGATCGCGTTGGCCAGCCTGATGGCGATCTTTCTCCAGGTCTGCTCGGCCCGGCTGGGCGTGGCGACCGGGAAGGACTTGGCCCAGGCCTGCCGCGACTGGTATCCCGCCTGGACGCGCTGGCCCAACTGGCTGCTGTGCGAGATGGCCATCGGGGCCTGCGACCTGGCCGAGGTGCTGGGCAGCGCCGTCGCCCTCAACCTGCTGTTTCATATCCCGCTGCTCTGGGCCGTCATCATCACCGGCCTGGACGTGCTGCTGCTGCTGGGCCTGCAGCAGTTCGGCATGCGCACCATCGAGGCCGTGGTCATGCTGCTCGTGGGCACCATCGGCGGATGCTACTTCCTCGAACTGTTTGTCCTGCCGCAGATCCAGCCGAACTTCCCGGAGATGGCGCACGCGCTGATCAACCCGGGGTTGCACCAGGCGGGCATGGTTTACGTCGCGATCGGCATCATCGGGGCCACGGTCATGCCGCACAACCTGTACCTGCACTCGGCCCTGGTGCAGAGCCGCAAGCTGCAGCAGGACGATGCCTCCATCCGGCGCGCCATCCGCTTCAACACGATCGACACGACCGTCGCCCTGACCATCG